>JALTMS010000714.1 GCA_027001345.1 Acidobacteriota bacterium
CCGTTGCGGGATCCGAGGTCCTCCACGGCCGCCTGGTCGCCCTGTAGCGTCAGGCAGGCGTGGGTCCTGGAGATGCTGGGATCGGTGAGCCTGAAATCACACTCGTTCGAGCGGCCGACGACGAAACGGTCCTTGCCCGACAGCTCCCAGCGAACGATGCCCCGGCAGGTCCGAACTTCGAGGTAGAACATCCCCTTCTCCTCCCCGAGCCACACCAGAGTATACGCCGAAGTTCCGGCGTGGGATCAGGGCTCGGGCGTGGCCTTCCGAGGAGGAATGGCGGCGGGGTCTCGATCGTCTGTCGTACCGCGATGGACCTGGAGGGCCACCTTCCCGGCGAGGAACCACCGCCCGAGGGGCAGTTCGGCAACCTGCACTCTGAACCCATCGAGCCACAGTCCGTGGCGACTGCCCATGTCCTCCACCTCGACGCCTTCCGGACCGATGCGGATCTGGAAATGCTGTCGCGAGACCGAGGGATCGGCGAGGACCACGTCGCAGTGAGGCGCGCGGCCCACCAGCCACGTTCCCTCGTCGAGGTGCACCCGCCGGCTACGACTCCCGGTGCGGATTTCGAGAAAGACCATCGGCCGGCCCCGGCAGCTAGAGCCCGGTTCCTGCGTCAAGCCTCGCAGCGACGGCCCGCGGCCGGAGGGTTCACGCACAATCCGAGCCAGGTCTGTCGAGGATTTCCTGCAATCCTCGTGCCGTGGGTTGCGCCCGCTGCGCGGCGTGTCCGCAATGCCCGCTGCCGACAAGGAGTTGGGGGCGGAGAGGGCTGTCGATCGTGGGGCTTCTGCCGCTGGCTGGCGTCGCGCTCTCGCAACGCATGCCGGGGTTCGACGGGGCCATCGGTTCTCCTCGCGCACCCCCGCGCCCTGCCGGGCGGGTAGACGGCGGCTCCGGCGACGTGTAGAAAATGGATCATGATCGTCCTCGGCTTGCGGCCAGTCTCCTCCCGGCATCGGGCGTGGTTGTGTCGGGCCCTGCTCGGACTGTTGCTGCTCGGTGCCGCCTGCCAGTCGGCGCCGCCCCCGCCGGACGCGGCCCTCGTGGAGGCGGTGGAGGCCTATCGGGCGGCCCGGCAGGCGCGGCTGACGGCCGAAGACGGCTGGCTGAGCCTGGTCGGCCTGTACTGGCTGCATCCCGGCTCCAACCGAGTGGGCAGCGCCGACGACGCCGACGTGATCTTGCCGCCCGACGTGGCGCCTGCCGAGGCCGGCGTGCTGGTGCTCGAGGCGGGACGTGTGCTGCTGCGGGCCCATCGCGACTCCGCTCTCGAGATCGACGGTCATCCGTTCACCGAGCAGGTGCTGGTCAGCGATGCGGCCGGTGAGCCCACGATCGTCGAGGCGGGCCGGGTCAGCTTCTACGTCATCGATCGCGATGGACGCCTCGGCGTGAGGGTCAAGGATCCCGAGGCGCCGGCTCGGCGAGCTTTCAGTGGACTGGAGTACTTTCCCATCGATCCGCGCTGGAAGGTGCTCGCCCGCTGGGTCCCCTTCGAGCAGCCACGGGAGGTGCGCGTGGCCAACGTGATCGGTCAGGTCACCGAAACGCGGGTCGGGGGACGGGTGGAGTTCGACTTCGACGGTCGAACCTATTCGCTGTTGCCACTGGTGGACGATCCCTTCACCGAAGACCTCTTCTTCGTCTTCGCGGATGCTACCAACGGCGAGCAGACCTACCACGCGGGCCGCTTTCTGACCGCGGATCCGATCCGGGACGGTCGGGTGGAACTCGATTTCAACCGGGCCTACAACCCCCCGTGCGCCTTCACCCGCTTTGCCACCTGCCCGCTGCCTCCCGCGGACAATCGGCTGAAGGTGGCCGTCGAGGCGGGCGAGAAGGCCTATCACGGTCCTCACTGACCGACCGGAGTCGTTCATGGCCTGTGCGAGACGCTTTGCCGTTCTGACCCTGCTCTGCCTGTGGCTCTCCGCGGCGTCGGCGCAGCCACCGGCCAGTCTCGAGATCGAGACACTCTTTCCCGGCCAGAGTTTTGCTGCCCGGATCCCGACACCGGCGGCCTTCACCGGCGTCGAGACCGGGGCGCGAGCGCTGCATCACCACCAGGTGCTGGCCTACTTGCGCCACCTGGCCGAGCTGTCTCCCCGGGCCCGGCTGCTGAAGTACGGGCAGAGCCACGAGGGACGCGAGATGGTGGTGCTCGCCGTCGGCGAGCCGGAGGTGATCGCCGATCTCGACGGCTTCCGCGCTCGCCACGC
>JALTMS010000715.1 GCA_027001345.1 Acidobacteriota bacterium
TGCTGTCCCACAGGCCGCCGGCTCGCCGTCCGCTGGCCTCGTCGGCCAAGAAGGTGTTCTACATCGGAGCCGGAATGCTCTGGCCCCACACCTATTTCGACGAGATGCTCGTGCGCGCGTTTTCGGCTGCTGGCTACGAGGTCGTCTACTGGCCGCTGCAGCCCCCCAAGCTCTTTGCCTCCCACGCGGTGCTCTGGGAGCGCTACGAGGAGGGGCACCGTCGCCGCCTGGCGGAAGAGGGCTACCCGGTGGATGCGACTCTGCTCGCACTGCGCGAGGAGAAGCCCGATCTGGTCTTTGCCATTCAGGGCTATGCGCTGCCGCGGGACATCCTGCGGCAGCTCGCCGCCCAGGACGCGCCGAGCGCGGTGTGGATGATGGACGAGCCCTACGAAACCGCGCGGAGCCGCCGCATCGGCGAGTTCTTCGACCATGTCTTCGTGCAGGATGCGGCGACGGTCGAGCACCATCGGCGGCGCGGCAATCCGAATGCTCACTTCCTGGCCCATGGCTGCGACGCGACGGGGATCCATCAGCCGCGCCCGGGGGTCGAGGCCCGCTGGGATCTGTCCCTGGTGGGATCGGCCTTCGAGCACCGCGTCGAGCTGGTCAGGCACCTCGATTCCTCGCTGCGCGTGCTGCTGGTCGGTCCGGGCTGGGAGAAAGTGGCCCGGGAGCGGGGCTGGGAGCACCTGTCGGGAGCGGCGCCCGAGAAGGCCGCCGAGATCTACCGGCAAACTCGCATCAACCTGGTGATCCATCGCCGCGGAAACGAGCATGCCTTCGGCCAGACCGTCGCCGAGCCGCGTTCACCCAACGGTTCGTTGTTCCACATCGCGGGCTGCGGGGGCTTCGTGCTGGTCGATGACAGTCGCGCCGATCTCGGCGACTTTTTCGAGCTCGGAAAAGAAGTCGCCACCTTCGACGGGCCGGCGGCGATGCTCGAACAGGTGCAGCGCTACCTGAGCGACGAGCGGCAGCGAATGGCCATTGCCGCAGCCGGGCAGGCGCGGGCCGCCGCCGAGCACAGTTACGCCGAGCGCATCCGCCAGGTCGTCGGCGTGATCGAGGCCGGTGGCGTCGAGCATCGTCCCGCAGTGAGCGTGCAGACAGTGCTGACCACCGGTGGCCTCGAGTCCGGAACAGCGGCCGCCATGGAGTCGTGCCGGATCCTCGAGGCTGGCAGCCGGGTCGAGGACGACAGTCCCCGGGGAGGTACCCTGCTGACAGCCGCGGCGATGCAGAGCGACTCGCCGTATCTCGCGGTGGTTTCGCCGCGGATCGACGACCTGCCTCGGCTGCTCGAACGCCTGCGGGCCGAACTCGGTCGCAGCCCGGACCACGCCGCCGCGGTCGCCGTGGGGAGCCAGGGCCTTGTCGCGGTGAACTTTTCGCTGCGTCTGCTCTGGCGCCTCGGTGGTTTCGACCAGACGCTGGAGACCCTCGACGCGGCTCTGCGGGACCGGGTCTACAGCCTCGAGCGCCAGGGATTCCGCTGGGCGGAGATCGAATGGCAAGGCGAGCCGATCGCCGCCTTCGAAAGGGCGACGGAGGCCGAGCGCCGCGGCGACGAGGAGAAGATGGTCCGCAAGTGGGGCGAGGATCCCGGCCGGCGCCTGACGGCGCGGAGGTTGCTCGAGGTCTATCGGGCATTCGCCGACAGGCATGCGGCCACCGCCCATCAGCTCGTCCTGGCGGCACTGGAACTCGATCCCCAATGGGCGGAATCCCACAAGCGCCTGGCCCAATCCCTCTTCCGCCTCGGCCGGGGCCGGCAGGCGGTGGCCGAGGTCGAGCGGGCCTGGGCGGACGGCCGGGACGACCCCGAGGCGGGGCTGCTGCTGGCCCTCGCCCGCTTCGCCACCGGACGCATCGAGCAGGCGCTCGAACTCTATGCCCAGTGCGAGAAACTCGAGGCGCCCTGGCCGATTCGCGCCAGTATCCAGGCCGGCATCGCTCGCTGCCTGCGGCGCCAGGGCAAGCCGCAACAGGCTCTCGAACGACTCGATCGGGCGTTGCTCTTCGACCCGGTCTACGGTGACGCGCTGCGGGAGAAAGCGGCCTGCCTGCTCGAGATGGGTCGCGGCACCGATGCGCTCGAGGCGATCGACCGCGCCGCCGCGCTGCGGCCGAGGGATCCGGCGGTGCAGGCCGAGCGAGCGCGCATTCTCCAGCAGATGGGTCGTCAGGTCGAGGCCCGCCAGGTGCTCGCCGAGGCG
>JALTMS010000716.1 GCA_027001345.1 Acidobacteriota bacterium
GTTTCGGAAAGGATTGGTAGCGGTGCCCGGACTCGAACCGGGGACACAGCGATTATGAGCCGCTTGCTCTACCGACTGAGCTACACCGCCACACCTTGCGCTCCGGCGGCTTTCCCCGCGCTGGCGGGTGCTGGGAGGGGGAGAGGACCGCCAGCGGCACACTTTACGGGGCAGGGCACAGAGCGTCAACTGCGGGGAGCGGACGCACGGTGGAGTAGACAGCCGCAGCGAAAAGATGCAGATTGGACAGGGGCGATGGGGGATTCTTCCGCCTGCGGTTGCCCCCCACCCAGGAAACGCAGCTCCATTCGCACCACCCGAGGGGAGCGTTGATGGTGCCAGGTGCAGACGGAGAGGGTCGGATCCGGGAACTCGAATCCCGGATCGCCGATCTGGAAAGGCGCCTGGAGGATGCTCGTGGCGCGGGGTCCGATCCCTACCGTGCTCTTTTCGAAAACTCGGCCGATGCGATCCTGATCATCGAGGGAGATCGCTTCATCGACTGCAACCAGGCCACGGTGCGCATGCTGCGTTACGGCTCGCGGGAAGAGCTGCTCGAGACCCATCCTTCCGAACTGTCCCCCGAGTTCCAGCCAGATGGCCGACGATCGTTCGAGAAGGCCAACGAGATGATTGCGCGGGCCTTCGAGAAGGGTAGCCATCGCTTCGAGTGGGAGCACGTGCGCGCCGACGGCGAGGTCTTTCCCGTCGAGGTGCTGCTGACGGCCGTTCCCGAGGGGGAGCGGCGTGTCCTGCATGTGGTCTGGCGCGACATCACCGAGCGCAAGCGCCTCGAGTCGGAGCTGCGCCAGGCTCAGAAGATGGAAGCGGTGGGCAAACTGGCCGGCGGCATCGCCCACGACTTCAACAACCTGTTGGTGGTGATTCTCGGTCACGCGGAACTGCTGGCCCACTCCCTCGAAGAGCAGGATATCGGTACTGCCGAGCTGACCGAGATCCGTCGCGCCGCTGAACGGGCGGCCTCGCTGGTCGGACAATTGCTGGCCTTCAGCCGGCGCCAGGTCTTGCAGCCGAAGGTGCTCGATCTGGATGCGGCGATCACCGACATGACGCGCATGCTCAGGCGGCTGGTGGGGGAGGACGTGCGGATCGACCATCGCCCGGCCGAGCGGCCACTGAAGGTCAAGGCCGATCCGGGGCAGATCGACCAGGTGGTGCTCAACCTGGTGACCAATGCCCGAGATGCCATGCCGCGGGGAGGCGAGATCACCTTGCAGGTGCGGGAGTGGGCCTTCGAGGCCGGCCAGGAGGGCGCACTGCCGCCGGGAGAGTACGTGGCCCTCGAGGTCAGCGACACGGGCGTGGGGATGGACGAGCAGACCATGGCCCGGGTTTTCGATCCGTTCTTCACCACCAAGGCCCTCGGTCGCGGCACGGGCCTGGGCCTGTCGACCGTCTACGGCATCGTGCGTCAGAGCGGAGGCGACGTGCAGGTCTTCTCGCGGCCCGGCGAGGGCACCACCTTCCGGGTGCTGCTGCCGCTGTGCGAGGAAGAGATCGAGGCCGTGGCCGAACGCCGGTCGGCACCCGAGCCGGCGGGCCCCTGCACGGTGGTCGTGGTCGAGGACGAGCCGGCGGTCGCCGCGCTGATCTCTCGCGTACTGGAAAAGGCGGGTTACCAGGTCGTGCACTATGCCAGCGGCGAGGAGGCCGTCGAGGCCCTGTCGGGTCCGCAGCCGCCGGATTACGATCTGTTGATCTCCGACGTGGTGATGCCGGGGCTCACCGGGCCCGAACTCGTCGGCCGGCTCGGTGCCGGGCTGGCCGGTCGTCCGGTGCTGTTCATGTCGGGCTACACCGACTACGCTCTGATCGATCATGGCTTCGAGCCCAATCGGGTGCCCCTGCTGCGCAAGCCCTTCTCAACGGCCAGTTTGCTCGAGGCGGCCGACCGCCTGCTCGCGAAGAGAAATGTCGAATCCAGGGCTTCCGATCTGTTCTGATCCCCCGGGGGAGGTTTGATGCGAGCATCTCGGACGCCACGTCTCCGGTGGATCGTCGTTGCGGGGCTGGTGGTCCTGCTCCTGCTTGCCGCGGTCGCCGTGCTTCCCTGGCTGGTCGATGCCGAGCGCTACCGGCCGGCGATCGAGCGGATGCTCGGCGAACAGACCGGCTGGGAGGCCCAGGTCGGCGCGGTGGAGTTCTCGCTCTGGAGCGGGGCGGCGCTGCGGGCCGAGGGAGTGAGTCTGGCGGTGG
>JALTMS010000717.1 GCA_027001345.1 Acidobacteriota bacterium
AAAGGCCGTTACCCGATGGTCACTGCGCCTTCATGGTCAGACAGGTCCTGTCGCGACTGAACGTACCTGTTCGATCCTGCCCTCCTGCTCCCGCACCGCTGTTTTCCTTGCGCTTTCTGTGAGGGGAAAACGGGCCCTCTTGCGCATTGATAGGCGAAGGCCCGGCCGCGCTCCATCACGGTGTTCTGCGCCGTGGTGGAGCGCTGACGGCGCGGGTGGTGAGGGAGTTCCATGCGACTTGCAAGTTATCGACGCCCCTGGTTGACGGTGCTGGTCCTCGCTGGCCTGGAGTTCGGCCTGATGTCCGTACCACTTGCCGAGCCTCCGGATGTACCGGTCGATGCTGCCAGAAGGGTGCAGGGGACAGAACGACCTGTCGTCGCGACTCGAGAGGGTATCGATGGGCGGTCGCAGGTCGCAGGTCCGCAGCGGGACGAAGTGCCACCGCGTGCGTCGGCACCGCGTGCGCCGGTAGCCGATGGTGTGTCGCTGGCCGAGGCGACCAGCCAGTACAACCGGATCCTGCGTCAGACTGTCGATCTCGTTCGGAACTGGCAGAGCCGCTCGGCCGGCGATCCCTCCCGCATCGAAGTCGAGGCCCTGTTCGAAGCGACCGCGGCAGAGCTGCGTTCCGCAGTCGGCCTGCTCGAACACAAGCTCGCTCAGGTCCGCATGGCGCTGCTCGAGCGTGGCGAGGCCGCGAAGGTCGCGCGCCTCGACGCTTTCAACGAGCATTTTCACGCGCAGCACAGGCAGACTCTGGCAGATCTCGGGTCGCTGGCGGGCGGGTCGGCGCTGGCCCGTGCGGAGGCGGCCCGGCGCGCCGTCGAGCGCCTCGATCGCCCGGCGCGGAAGTCACGCACGGTTCCTTCAGCGGCGGCGATCCGCAGCATCGGGGGTCGACCGGTCGATCCCGCAGCGCCGGTCGTCTTCGACATCCAGCCTCCTCCGCAGATCAGCACGGTGCTTCCCGCCTATCGCGGGGGTGAGACCGACGCCGCCCCGGGCGATCTCGATCCGACCCCGGAGGTTCAGATCACACCGGAGATCGTTTCCCTTGCCGACAAGCTCGGTCGTTCGGCGGTGAGGATCTACGAGTTCGTGCGGAACCAGACCCGTTTCGAGCCTTACCAGGGATCTCTCAAGGGCTCGCAGGCGGCCCTCGAGACCCTCGCCGGGAACGACTACGACCTGGCCTCGTTGACCCTGGCGCTGCTACGCGAATCGGGAATCCCATCGCGCTATGTGCGGGGCACCGTGCGGATCCCCACCGCCCGCGCACAGAACTGGCTGGGTGTGCGCCATCCGGACGCGGTCAGCCGAATCCTGGGCGCGGCGGGCATCGACAACACCGCGATCGATGTCAGCGGTGATGGAACGGCGGACTACCATGAAATCGATCGGGTCTGGGTCGAGGCCGAAGTCCCTCACGCAGACTACCGTGGCGTCGATGGCAGCACCGGCAGCAAGGTCTGGGTGCCACTCGACCCCGCGTTCAAGCAGCACAAGTATCAGCCCGGGATTACTGGCATCCCCGACCAGGTGCCGTTCGATGAGAGCGGCTATCTGGCGATGCGTACGCCGCTGCTGGCCTACGAATGGTATCGCAACCAGGTCAGAGACTGGCTCGATCTGAACATGCCGGGCAAGAGTATGGCTGATGTGCCGTACGAGGGAGTGACGGTCTGGCAGTCGCTCGGCCTGTTGCCGGCTTCGCTGCCCTACGACGTGATCGCCCACACTGCGGAGTGGAGCAATCTTCCCGAAACCCGCCGGCACCGAGTTCAGATCACGCTGCTCGACCAGCTCGGGACACCCCTGCTCGACCGCACCCTGCGTGACGTGGAAGTTTCGCTCTCCCGGATCACCATCTCCTACGCCGACACCTCCGGCGGAGACGGCATCGACGCTCCCGCCTTCCTCGCCACTCTGACACCGCAGCTCAAGATTGACGGTGTGGTGGATGTCAGCGGGACGAGCGTGAGCACGGGAGATCCGATCGACATTCGCGTTCGCTTCTACTTCCCCGATGACGATCCTGTCGAGGAGGTGATCCACGAGGATCGGCCGGCGGGGGACTATCACGCACTGGCGCTCGATCTCAATCAGGTCAGTGAGACATGGCTCGATCGCAAGGCCCAGACATTGATTGCAGCCAACGAGAAGGTCGGCACCGCCGAGGAGGACCCCGATGCACTCGAGGGCGAGCTACTGCATCTGACCGGGATTCGCTACTGGCAACGGGTCGAGCAAGGCGACCGAGCGATCACCGAAATCTACCACTATCGGACCGTCAAGCAGCTCTTCGAGGTTCTCGTCAGCGGCAACAGCACGATCGAGTACCTCTATGATCGACCGTTCGCGGTGACGCCCGGCAATCTCAACGTCGACGCCAAGCGTGGTGCCAAGTCACGCATCGGACTCGACGGTGAGCAGTCGAAGAGCAAGGACATCTTCATGCTCGAGGGGCGCAACGGATCGGCCCAAGAGCATGCGATCTGGGAGGAGATCGTCTACGTCGATTCCATCTCGACGATCAAGTCGCTGCAGTACGCCAACGAGATCGATCTCAATGGAGACGGGACCGCCAACAGCGGTGATGTCCTCGATATCACGGATTTGGCAGGCCTCGACGGACTGTGTCCCGGTTTTCCCGCCGGTGCCCGCCAGAGCATGGAAAACGCCATCAACAGCGGCCGCGTGGTCAAGACACCGATCTGTGACTTCGTCATGAACCAGTGGAACGGTGTCGGCTGGATCGAGGAGGACCCGACCACGGGTGCCGGTGCGTACCTGATCTCGGGATATCTTGCCGGGGGAAGCACCACGGTATTGCGCCAGGCCGCGCAGGTTCGCTGGACGGCAGTCGGTCCGCAGGCCTTCGAGACGATCACTGCCTGCGCCAGGGCGAGCCGTGTACCGATGCTGCGGCTCACCGAGCCCCGCGACGTCGCCAGGCTACGAATCTCCGCCGCCGAACGTCGGGACATCCGTGAAGTGCTACGGCAGGGACGCAGCGTCGAAGCGCCTGCCGCCCCGGTCTCCTGCGACGGTCGCACCCGCTTCGCCTATCTCGTCGACGGCCCCGGGGGCGGCGCGTTCGAGTCGCTGACAACGGCCGGTGGTTCGGCAACCGAGAACCCACCGCCGCCGGTGATGAGCACCAGACAGAACGGCCGTTCCCGACAGAAGTACCCCTGTGCCGACGCCGGTCAGCCGGTACGGCTGCTCAATGGCAACATGTTCCATGTTTTCGGAGACATCCACATCGTCGGTGTCGGCCTGAATTTCGTCTTCGAGCGCGTCTACAACAGCCAGAGTGACCGTCTCGGACCCATGGGCTACGGCTGGTCGCACACCTACGATGTCTTCCTGGTCGAGGACCCGGGGATCTCGGCAACCGTGACCGACGGTTCGGGTCGGGAGACGACCTTCACCGACCTCGGGGGCGGTCTCTATGACTCTCCACCCGGAGTCCATGAAAAGCTCGAGAAGGACGGTGCTGGTTGGGCGATGACCTTCGTGTCGGGCGAGGTCTGGTCCTTCAGTGCTGCCGGTCTCCTGATTTCCATGCGCGACGTGCACGGCAACACCATCTCCATGACCTATGACGCTGGAGACAAGCTGATCAGCATCAACGAGACGCTCGGGCGTGAGGTGACCCTGGCCTATGGCGCCGATGGCAGGATCGACTCGGTCTCCGATTGGACCGGCCGCACCTGGACCTTCGACCACGACGCCGCCGGAAACCTGATCTCCTCCTCGACCCCCGCAGACGCAGATACGCCGTCGTACACCACGACCTACAGCTACTTCACCGTCGGTTATCTGCAGCACAATCTGCGACAGATTCAGTACCCCGAAAACTATTCGATCGACTTCGAGTACTACGCCAACGACAAGCTCTTCCGGCACACCGAGTCCGGCCTGCGCTCGATGAGCTACGGCTATCAGCCATTGCGCAGGTTGACCACTGTCACCGATTCGAGAGGCAACGTCACTCGACACACCTTTGACGCTCAGGGAGCGACGATTCGCATCGAGGATGCCGATGGATCCGTGCGGGATTTCGCGTTCGACGCCGATCGGAACCTGATCGAGCGGGTCGATCGGGCGGGCAATCTCTGGACTTATACCTGGGACGATCGGGGCCGGATCGTCTCAGCGACCGACCCTCTGTCGAACACCGACTCCTACGCCTACTCCACGTCATTCGCTCAGCCGTCGAGCTACACCGATCGCACAGGAGCAACGACGACCTACGATGTGGACCCGGCGACCGGCGTCGTCAATCGCCGAACCGATGCAGCAGGAGGAGAGGCTTCGTTCACCTACGACGGTCGGGGCCGCATCAAGACCTATACGGACGAGTCGGGGCAGGTCGAGACCCGCACCTATGACAGCGCCAGCGGGCGGCTCGCCCAGGTCGATCTCCCCCTCGGAGCGACCTGGAAGTATGGACGCGACACGCTCGGGCGCCTGACGAGTATGACGGATCCCGAACTCAATACCTATTCGTTCGATTTCGACGTGCTCGACCGGCAGGTGGCGGTGACCGACCCGCTCGGCGGCAAGCGGACGATGGCTTACGACGGCCTCGGTCGTCTGGTGAGCCAGACCAACGAGTCAGGTGCGGTCACCACGGTCGCCTACGACGATCTCGGTCAGCCCGTCTCCATCATCGACCCACTCGGTCGGGAGGCACGTCTGTCGTGGACCGAGCCGGGTTGCGGATGCAGCACGGAAGAGTTGATGACCGAGTACGTTGCACCAGGAGGCCGTAGCTGGAGTTACGAGTACGACAGCCGTGGACTGCTGATTGCAGGCACCGACCCCCAAGGCGCCACGACCAGATTCTCCCACGATGCACGCGGTCTGATGGTCGAGCGAGTCGATCCCGGCGGGAGCTGGCTTCGACTCGACTACGACGAAGCCGGTCGGCTGGTTCGAATGGAAGACAATGACGGCGAGGTGATCACCCGCACCTACGACGCGCAGGATCGCATCGTCTCGGCCTCGAGCAGCGTGACCACGCAAAACTGGATTCGTGATGTCGTCGGTCGCGTCACCCGCTTCGAGGATTCACTGACCGGGAAGTCCATCGACTATTCCTACGATGCGGCGGGACGCCGGACTCAGATGATCGACGGTGAGGGAATAGCGACGGTCTACGGTTACGACGCTCTCGGGCGACAGACCTCCCTGACCGACTTCTCCGGGGAGGCCTATGTCTTCGGGTATGACCTGCTCGACGGCCTGACACGGATAGAGTATCCAAACGGTCAGGTGATGACCCGGGGCTACGACCAGCTCGGTCGGGCGACCTCGCTTCTGACGAGCGGCCCTGGAGGCACGGCTATCGACAGAAGCTATACGCGCGACGCGCTCGGTCGCATCACAAGCATGGTGGATGCTGTTCACGGAGACGCGAGCTACGAGTACGATGTGAAGGGGCAGCTACTCCGCGCGATTCAGTCCGGCAGGCCGTCGGAACTCTACACCTACGACGCGGCCGGCAACCGCGCGACCGACGCCTCGAAGATCGATCTGGTTTACAGTGACGCCGACCAACTCGTCCAGCGTGGAGCGACACGATACGGCTATGATCTACGAGGTAATCTGATTGAAAAACGTGACGCTTCGGGCAAGACAGCATTCTCGTATGACGCCCGTGGGCGACTGATCTCCGTCGATCTTCCCGATGGGAGGAACGTCAGTTTCCGTTACGGCCCGCTCGGCGAGCGCATCGAGAAGAACGTCGACGGCGAGATCACCAGAATGCTGCGCGACGGCGACGAGGTGCTCGCCCGCTACGATGGTACGGGGACGCTGCTCGCGAAGTACGTCCGTAGCGGGAGGGTGGCGGAAACGCTGGCGGTCACGCGGTCTGGAGCGCGGCACTATCTGCACCAGGATCTGCGGCAGTCGACGGTTGCAGTCACCGATACCGGTGGCGCTCCGGTTGCCAGGCTACTGTATGACGCTTTTGGAAACCTGGTCGAGCGCAGCGGAACGTGGGACGATCCGGTCCGTTTCATCGGTCGCGATTTCGACGCGGAACTCGGCTCCTACGATATGCAGGTACGCCAATACGATCCGGTTGTGGGGCGCTTCCTTCAGCGTGATCCTCTCGGCATCGCTTTCGGGAGAGAGAGCCTCTATCCCTATTCGGCGAACGATCCGGTCAATCTGTTCGATGCTTCTGGCCTGCGTCCGACTGCCCCGCCGACGAGCGAGACGATCGCGCTATCTGGAGGGCTGCTCTGGGGTGTTTCGATCAACGTCGGCGTGATTTCGGATGGCGACAACGTCGGCCTGACCGTCAGCGGCGGCTTCGGATCGTTTCTCGGCGCTGGCGCCTCGGTTACGGGCAACATTTCGGTCTTCCCCGGGGTCCGTGACATCTACGACACCGGTGGATCGGGATTGGTGCTCGGTGCGTCGGGCGGAGAGGTAATCGTCGTCGGAGCCGACGTGATCGCCGACGGCGACGGCAACATTATCGGATACAACACTGCCACGGGTCTGGGCGGCGGGCCCACGCCAGGCGACATTCACGGACTGTTTACGCAAACCGGTGTGGTCGGCTTCAGCACCCAGGGAGTCGGAAGAGTCGTGCGCGGAAAGACCTGGAATCCATGGAATTCGGATTTCTGGGCCGCGTACTACACCGAGCCGGGCCCGTGCGAATAGGGGCGGTCGCGGCCGGCCCTCGTGGGCCGGAGTGGAAAGATGCAACAGGGAGACGATCATGAACCACCGAAAGCGCGATGCCTCCGGCTCTCGAGGCGGCCGGCGACTGAGATGCACTGTTCTGGCGCTAGCGCTCGCGATGGGCCTGGCGACTCCGGCAGCCGCGGATGTGGGCAGTGGGCTGGACTATCTCGCCTCGCAACAGAATCCTGATGGTTCGTGGGGCACGACGGAGGCGCTGCGGGGAAGGGATACCACTGCGGTGCTCGAGGCCCTTCGTCGCAACGGGCGCCTGGGAGACGAAGTGCGGCACGGGCGTTCCTTCCTCGCGGGTCTGGGAGCGAAGAATATCGACCAGCGGGCCCGCATGTCGGTGGTCGCGGCTCTGTTGGGCGACGAGCCGTCGCTGGGAGCACTGTGGTCATTGCGACGGCCGACGTCTCTCGGCGCAGGGGATGTCAACTATCCGGACGGCGGTTGGGGCGTCGCTGCGGAGTTCCAGACCGATACGCTCGACACCGCACTGGCACTGCATGCCTTTGAAGCCGCCGGATTCGCCGGTGGATTGACGGCTCGTGGTGAGATGCTCGCGGTCGGCGAAAAGGCTGTGTACACGGTCCAGACACCCGCAGGGGCGACCAGTCTGTCGGCCTACTTTCCCGCGCTGTCGTTCGACGGCGGGTCGGGAACCCTGCTGGTCTGGATGATCGGTCCGGCGGGGCGGTTTCCTCCTTCCGGTGCCTGGAGCGTGACGGGCCCGAATACGGTGATCACCTGGGATGGAACGTCCGATCCGCCTTTCGAGGCGGGCGGAATCGAGATCCACGTGCAGAACGACAGCGCGAGCGCAGGGACGGCGACCTTCGACTTGGAGGTCTCCTTTGTCGCCGACGGGATTGACAGCCGGGATCTTGCCCAGCCGGTCGACTATCTACGCGCGGCCCGCAATGCGGGCGCGGGATGGGGAACCCAGGTCGGCTCGCAGACTGACCTGTTCACCAGCCTGCACGCCCTGATGGCGCTGAGTAGTTACGATCGAGCACTGGATACGAGTGCGGACGTGGCTCCGGGCGTGGCCTGGCTGAAGACGCAGGCCAACGGCGACGGGGGATTCGGCAGCGGACCGGGAAGTACCGCATTCGAGACGGCCCTGGCGTACATCGTGCTGGCGGAGGACGATCCGAACAGTGCGGAGGCTGTTGGTGCCAGGCAGTGGCTCGAGTCGAACCAGCTCGCCGACGGTTCGTGGAACGGAGATTCTTACGAGACCGCGGTGGCGGTCAAGGCGCTGCCCTGGGCCGAACTTGATAGCGACGGTGATCTGGTGCGCGATCCCTTCGACAACTGCCCGGCGGGCAGCAATCCGGGTCAGGCGGACACCGATCGCGATGGTAGTGGTGATGCCTGTGACGGCGATGATGACGACGATGGCATTCCCGACGGATCGAGCGGGCCATCGAGCGCTCCGTTCATGGCGCTCGATATCTCTGGGATGAGCGGTTCGCTGCCGCCGCAGCCCGCGAACGCCTACATCAACTTCCAGGTTCTCGACGGTGCCGTGCAGGACAACCTTGGCTGGTGGGATGCGACCAACCAGAGCTGGATCGATCAGGATACCGCTCCGGTGCGCCGTCAGCTGGCGCTCTACGTCGATTCCAACGGCTGCCTGTGTATCGATCTCGGTGCCGGCGACACGCTGACCGCGACGACAGACAATGGCGAGATCACGATCTTCTTGCCCGACCAGCCGTCCGGCTGGCAAGGATGGCTCTATGTCGCAGACGATGGCTCGACCTACTTCGATCAGGCTCTGACGCAGCTCGCCCAGTCGGCCCCGATCGATGCGGGCGACAACTGTCCGTTGGACTGGAACCCAGCGCAGTACGATGACGACAGCGATGGTACGGGTGACGCCTGCGATCCGGACGATGGTCAGGTTTCGGAATTGCGCTGGCTTTCCGACGGCGAGACCCTCGAATGGGACCCGGAATCGGGTGCTCTGGGTTACAACGTCTACCGTGACCTGTTGACGAATCTGTCGTCAGCCAACTACGGCACCTGCTGGAAACAGGATGTCACACGTGATGCCGATCTCGATGGAGATCCAGATGTCACCGAGACCGACGCGGTCAGCGCCGGGAACGGCTACTTCTATCTCGTGACGGGGGTGATGTCCGGCGGAGAGGGCAGTCTGGGGCGCGACAGCACCCCCGTCACGAGATAGAAG
>JALTMS010000718.1 GCA_027001345.1 Acidobacteriota bacterium
TACTGGCCGTCGCGCCGTCAGGTGGTTCTGGGTAGATCCCTGCTCGACAGTCGCGTGCTCGACCTGGCGCCCGCGGAAGACGGTAACTTCTATGTTGCCGCCAACTGGCTCGGTCTGGCCCACGTCGACAGAGAACAGGTCAGGTGGGTCTCGCTGGTCGCCGGTGAGCCGTCAGGTGAGCGGGCTGTGACCGCCATCGAGCCCGCCGGGGACGGAGGGTACTATCTGGCGACGTCCAGGGGGCTGGGTTGGTGGCATCCCGTACGGGGCTTTCGCCCCATCGATCTGGGAAGTGCCAGACCGGGTATCCGCGCCCTGCACCGTGGTCCGGGCGGGTTGTGGGTGATGACCCGCCACCACGGAATCTACCTTCTCGGGCCTGGGGATGCGCCTCCACAGCACTGGCTGGCAGCTTCAGACGACCGGGCCAACTCGACCTTCTGCGTACTCGAGCGCGGCCGGGGGCGCGTACTGGTGGGTACGGCGGCGGGGCTGTTCGAGATCGGAAGCGGGGGCCTCGAACCGGCTCGTCCCGCGGGAGAGATCTTCGAGCGTCCGGTCTATCTGCTGCTGGAGGATGCGGCATCGAGGCTCTGGATCGGCACCGACAGTGGCTGTTACAGGCTGGTGGAAGGCCGGCTGCAGCACTTCGGAGTCAGCGACGGACTGATTGGCGGCGAAGCCAACCGTACCGCGGGCTGGGCCGAGCCCGGGGGCCATGTCTGGATCGGTACCGATCGCGGCCTGTCGATCTACCGGCCGGAATTCGACGATGGCCCGCGCGCCCGGCCACTGCTGGAGCTGCTGGAGACCGAAGCCGGTGGAAGGCGCTGGTCGATGCCCGCCGGTCAGGTGATCGATCTCCGGCAGCCGGCTCGCACCCTGGTCTTCCGTTTTCGAGCGATTTCCTTTCTCGATGAGCGTCGGGTACGTTTCCGCACCTGGCTCGAGGGCTTCGAGCCGGAGTGGCGCTCGCCGCGAGCGATTCCGCGCCAGGAGTTGCTCTACACATCGCTGCCTCCGGGCAGCTATCGGCTTCACGTGCAGGCCGTGGCCGTCGATGGGCAGCTCAGCGAGGAGCGGATCTCGCCGCTGATCGTCATCCGGCCGCCGTTCTGGCAGCGGCCGCTGTTCATCGTGGGTGCAACTGTCTTTGCCGGACTCTTCCTCATCGGCCTGGTCAGCCTGATTCACCAACGTCGCTATATGCGCCGCATCGAACGAGACGTACATCGTCGGACGGCAGATCTCGCCGCCTCTCGGGAGGCGCTGCAGCGCGAGAAGGAGCGGTTGGCGGCGACACTGACGGCGATCTCCGACGGCGTGCTGGTGGTCAATGCGGAGGGCCGGATCGCGCTGTGCAACCCGGCTGCGGGCCAAGCCCTCGGCACGCCGGCCGCGGAACTGGTGGGGCAACTCGCACCGTCCTGGCTGATGGAAGGGGAGCGCCCACAGGTGACCCTGGCAGGACCGGGGGATCAGTGTCGGCTGTTCGAGCGGTCGATCACGCCCCTTGGGCTCGGCTCGGCGACAGGCGGCACATCCCGCGTGGTGGCTTTTCGCGATGTCACCGAGAGAGTGCGCACCGAGCAGGAACTGCTTCGCGCCCAGAAGCTCGAGAGTCTCGGGTTGCTCGCAGGGGGCATTGCCCATGACTTCAACAACCTCCTGACGGTGATCCTGGGCAATCTCAGCGTCGTCTGCGAGGAGGTCGAGGATCGTCGTCTGGCCGAGGGGCTTGCCGATGCGGAGCGGGCCTGCCGCGCGGCGCGCGAGTTGACCGATCAACTGCTGACCTTCTCGAAGGGCGGGCAATCACCACGTGAGCCGGTGAGCCTCGAGGCGCTGGTTCGGGAAACGATGCCCCTGGCACTGTCGGGTTCGAGCGTGCGAGGTGAGATCCAGGTGGATTCGGCCGTGCCACCGGTGGAGGTCAACCGCGGTCAGATGGTTCAGGTACTGAGCAATCTGCTGATCAATGCCGTGCAAGCGACCCGTGCCGCCGACGGCGGCGCCGCGGGCAAGACGGTGACCGTCCGTCTACGCGCCGTCGGGGGCGAGTCCGACGCACCGGGTCCTGGTCAGTGGGCCTTGCTCGAGGTGCAGGACGAGGGTGTGGGCATCGGCCCCGACGACCTGCCGCGGATTTTCGACCCGTACTATTCCACCAAGCCCGGGGGACACGGTCTGGGCCTGGCGGTGGCGCATTCGGTCGT
>JALTMS010000719.1 GCA_027001345.1 Acidobacteriota bacterium
GGAGCGCCCCGCTACCGTCCGGGTCAGCGCTATCTCCTGCTCCTTCGCTCAGACAGTCCGTGGGGGTTCACCAATCCGCCCGGCTTGTTCTTCGGTGTGTTTCGCATCGAGGGGAGTGCTGGACAGTTCCGGGCCCAGAGCCTGGGAGGCAACGACCAGGTCTTCGGACCGGAAGGGCTGGCAGCGTATCTCGAGCCGGGTTCCCTGACTCCGGCGGTGCGCGCCAGGCTGCGGGAGCCCGGAGCAGCGGTTCCTTATGCCCTGCTGAAGCGAGCCGTCCAGCGACTCAAAGCCAGGAGCAGGCAACGATGAGGCGGCGGTGTGGACGAGCGCGGGCGAGGCTCGCGCTCCTGGCGGTGGTGGGGATCATCATGAGCCCGGTGTCGCCGGCCCTGGCCTGGAATCCCCTGGGACTCGAGGCGGGGGGCCCGTGGCGCTGGGATACGACTTCTGCGGTGGTCTGGAATCCGGATGGCGGACCCCTGGGCCAGCTCGGCAACGCCACGGCCAATACCTGGGTCGCCGACGCCTTCGGCAACTGGCAGGCGGTGACCACGGCGGTGATCTCCTACTCCCAGGGGGGGCAGATCATCGACCCCAACACCGGGAATCCCACCGACGTGACCTCCGCCAACTACAACGACGTGATCAATGCCGACAATGGTCAGAATCCGATCATCTACGACAACGACCGGGACATCTTCGACATGCTCGGCACGCCCAACGGCGTGCTCGGCTTTGCTGGTGTCCTGCGCCGGAACGGAGCGACGATCACCAAGGGTTGGGCGGTACTCCAGGGAGACTGGTACGACGGTGATACGAGCGACGTGGGGGAAGTGACGGAGAACGAATTCCGCGGGATGATGGTCCACGAATTCGGTCACTTCAGCGGACTGGCCCACACCGAGGTCAACCGTGGCATCGCAAGCACGGGCCTTCCAGGCTGCGTGCCGCCGACGAGCGTCGATTTCGCCACCATGTCTCCTTTCAACCACGCCGATTCCCAGTCACTCAACGAGGACGACAAGGTGGGGGTCTCGGTGCTCTATCCCACCGCGGCGTTCCAGAGCGACTTTGCCGAGATTCAGGGAGTGCTGATCGATCGCGACGGCGTCAGTCGCTTCCAGGGTGCGAACATGATCCTCCGCCCCGACAGCACCAACTGTAGCCAACTCTACGGCAGGGCTCAGGGCATGCAGTCCGGCGCGGTTCCCGCTGAAAACGGCGGCGCCGGCTCCTACCGCTTCTCCGGCCTGGCCGCCAACAGCGGCTACACCGTGCAGGCGACCGTGATCAAAGCGGGAGGCAGCTACCCGATCGATCCTCCCGCGAGTCTGGGGGGGCCCGAGGAGTATTTCAACGGCGCGAACGAGGACTGGTTCGATCCGCCGGACGATCCGGCGGCGAAGACCGTGGTGACCACCGGCGCCGCCGGTACGGTGGTGGAAAACGTCGATCTGAAGATCAACAACGCCGGCAATCCGGCCCGGGTTCCGGCGGACCTGATGGGCGAGGCCCTCGATGGGAATACGCCTCTCGATCCCGTCACGCTCCAGCTCGACGACGGCAGCGTGGAGTCCGCTTCGGCCTACGGGGGAACGGCTCAGGCGGCCTGGATCAACCGCTTCACTCCCGCCTCCGAGGAACTGCCCTTCCAGGTCCAGGGAATCGACATCCTGATCTGGCATTCGAGCGTCCAGGTCGGTCGCGATATCCGTCTGCTGGTCTACGTCGATGAGAACGCTACCGGCGATCCCGCCAATGCCACCCTGGTCTACACCGAAGACGTGCAGGTCCAGGTCGTCAGCAGCAGCACGTTCAACGAGTACAGTCTGACTTCGCCTCCGATGGTCAACCAGGGCGAGTTCTACGTCGGTGCCTACGATCTCGTCGCGGATCCGCCGGACACGTTCATCATGTCCTACGATACCGATGCGAACGCCGGCCGTTCGTTCCGCCAGGCGAATTCCACAGCCCCGGCAGGCTACAGCCTCTTTGGCGAGACCTGGATGATTCGGGCTCGGGGGGCCACGGTCCCTCCAGCGGGAAGTGTTCGCCTGACCTGGAGCCCGAGCTGCAACGACGCGCAGGTTCCCGGTCAGGACTACGGCGTCTACGAGGGCTCTCTCGCTGCGCTCCCTGCTTCTCCGGACCACGCTCCCATCGCCTGTAGCACCGGGAAGAAGACCAGCTATACCGTGATCTCCCCCGGTG
>JALTMS010000720.1:0-1656 GCA_027001345.1 Acidobacteriota bacterium
ATGGTAGCCTGACCTTCTACTGTGCGATCGACGATGGTCTGGTGCTGACCGTGGCCCGAGGCGAGGATCTTACCGGCAGCATCGAGCGGGTGTTCACCGATCTCCGGCAGGAGATTCCAGGGTTGTCGTTCATACTGGCCTACGACTGCATTCTCCGTCGTCTGGAGGCTCAGCGGCTGGGTCTGATGGAGTCCATCAAGAGCATCGTCGAGCCCTACGATCTGGTCGGCTTCAGCACCTATGGTGAGCAGTGCGATTCGTTGCACGTCAACCAGACGCTGACCGGGGTGGCCATCGGCCGATGAACAGGCGACGCCATGATTCCGCTCCCGATCGGCCCGAGCCGACCATCGAGTCCCTCGAGCGCAAGATCCTCGCCCTGGAGAAGGTCAAACACGCTCTGATGATGCGGGTCGAACGGAGTATCGATGCCTCGGCAGGCGCGTACTCGATCTTCGAGCGCAACGTCCTTCTCGGCAAGCAGGTCCTGGAGCGAACAAGACAGCTCGAAAAGCTCAATGCCGAGCTGATGCAGGCGCGAGATGCCGCAGAGGCCGCCAATCGGGCCAAGTCGGAGTTTCTCGCCTCGATGAGCCACGAGTTGCGGACACCGCTCAATGGCATCACCGGGATCGCACAGCTACTCCAGAACATGCGACTGAACAACGAGCAGCGAGAGCTGGTCAAGATGCTCAACAACTCCTGCGCTGGTCTGCTCTCGCTGATCGGAGACGTCCTGGATTTCTCCCGCATCGAAGCCGGCCAACTGGAACTCGAGCAGGTCGCCTTCGATCTCGAAGCCCTGGTGCAGAGCGTGCTCGAAACTCTTTCCTCGGTGGCCTATGGCAAGGGCCTCGAATTGTGGTTCCAGTGGCCGGTCGGACTACAGCGTCACTACCTGGGAGATCCGGGGCGAATTCGACAGATCCTCGTCAACCTGGTGGGAAACGCGATCAAATTCACCGAGCAGGGCAGCGTAGGAGTACGTGCCGAAGTCGTCGGAAGTCGCCAGCGTTGCCGCTTGCTGCGGATCAGTGTCGAGGATACGGGAATCGGCATTCCCCCCCACGCGCGCGCCCGGGTCTTCGGCGTCTTCTCACAGGTGGATGCTTCGGCGACCCGGAAGCACGAGGGCAGCGGCCTGGGTTTGGCGATTTCCAAGAGCCTGGCTGAAGCGATGGGTGGCGACCTGGATTTCGAGAGCACTCCGGGCCGGGGGACGGTATTCCACGCGACGCTCTGCCTCGAGCTGGCAGACGAGCAGGAGGACGAGGCCCCCGCGAATCCTGCGATCGATGGCCTGACAGTGCTCTTCGAGCCTAGGCCGACGCCTGCCAGCCGGATGTTGCGCTGCAAGCTCGAAGAACTCGGTGTCAGCTTCGATGCCGCACCGGAGCGGCGCATCGTGCGGGTGGTGGATCTGCCCATTGACGAGTCCGCCGCGCTCACTGTGCTGGCAGACCTCGAGGAAGGGCCCGAGCCGGTGATCGTCGTTGGGGCGGCCAGGGCCAAGGAATGGGTCGAGGAGGCGCTGTCGGGCCGACCTCACTTGCTGGTCTTCAAACCGGCAGGTCGGGCTTCGCTGGCCTATGCCCTGGCATGGGCCGGGAGCCTCGGGCGCTGCGACGCTGGCGAAGCGGTCGAGGAAGTTTCGTT
>JALTMS010000720.1:1666-2214 GCA_027001345.1 Acidobacteriota bacterium
TCTCCCGCTGCTGCTGGTCGAGGACAACCCGGTCAACCAGGTCGTGGCCCGACGACTACTCGAGAAGAACGGCTTTCGTGTCGATTTGGCCGTCAATGGGGAGGAGGCCCTCGCGGCCGTTCAGAAGGCAGACTACGGAGCGGTGCTGATGGACTGCCAGATGCCCGTGATGGATGGTTTCGAGGCGACTCGGCGGATTCGGGCGCTCGGGCGGGAGTACGAGCGGCTGCCGATCATTGCCATGACGGCCAACGCGACGCGCCGCGATCAGCGTGAATGCGAAAAGGCCGGCATGACCGCCTTTTTGACCAAGCCGATCCGCATCGAGGCGGTGGTCCGTACGATCGAGGATCAGCTAGCCAGGCGCGAACGCGAGCAGGCCCCTGTCTGAGGGATACCTTCCGCCGAGGCCGTGGAGTGGGGTGCCCGATCAGGTTTCGGGCCCGGCCGACAAGCGGCCCGCTCGATTCGACATCTCCCGACTCGCGCGGCCCCCGCACTTCGCGCTAGCATGAACCCCTTTTTTCTTCCCGGCGCGGGAATCGGCA
>JALTMS010000721.1 GCA_027001345.1 Acidobacteriota bacterium
TTCGGCGCCGGCTTCCTGCTGTCGGCCATCGTCGGTCTGCTGATCGTCCTGCTGGTCAACTTCATCTCGGCGCGTTACCACCAGCGTTGGGACCTGACCCGCACTCGGTCGTTCTCGTTGCATCCGGCCACCCTGCGGGTGATCGAGAAGATCGACGGCGACGTGGACGTCTACGCCTTCTTCCCGCGGCGCAATTCCCTCGAGTTCCGGGCGGTCAAGGAACTCTACGAGACCTTCGCCTTCCACCAGCCGAAGATCCGGCTGATCATGGCGGACCCCAACCAGCGACCCGACCTGCTCACCGAGGCGGGCGTCAGCGGCAACCGGATGACGGTGGTCAAGTACGGCGAGCGGACTTCCTACTTCCCCGGTTATGGCGAAGACAAGCTGGTCGCCGCGCTGATGGAAGTCGCCCGGGACGAGCCCAAGGTGGTCTACTGGGTCATCGGGCACGGAGAGCGGGGCGTCGATGCCCAGGACGGGGAGGGCTATCTTCGGCTGCAAGCCGAGCTGACCAAGAACTTCCTCAAGCTGCGCACGATTTCCCTCGGTCCGGGCGAAAAGCTGCCGGATGATGCTTCCCTGGTCGTCCTCGCCGACCCGAGGCGACAGGTCGGCGAGAAAGAGGCCGCCGTCTACGACGCCTACCTGCGCTCCGGTGGTCGACTGCTGGCGCTGGTCGATGCCGATTTCAACCAGGCCGACGGCCAGCCCCACCCGCTGGCCGACTTGCTCGATCGCTGGGGCATCCGGCCGATGCCGGCGGTGGTGATCGACGCCCGAGAAAACAAACTCGTGGACTATCCGGAACCGCTGACGGTGATCGCCGATCGCTTCGGCGTCCACGAGACGGTGCAGGGACTGCAGGGCCAGCGCGTGCTGATGAACGTGGTGCGTCCCGTCGAATTCTCCCAGGTCATGAGCGACCAGCAGATCTTCCACCACGTGCTCGTTCGTGGTGGACGCGGGACTTATGTCGAAAGCGACCTCGAGCGCGCGCGCAAGGTGCGTGAAATCGACCCCAAGGCCCTCGAGCCGTGGCTCGATCGCCCGCCGGTGCTGGCCGTCGCGGCGTTCCGCAAGTTCACCAACGAGCAGGATCCGGGCGACCTCGGCCGGGTGGCCCGGCTGGTGGTGGTCGGTGATGCCGATTTTCTCAAGGACGACTTCTTCGACACCCTTTCCAACTCCGAGCTGGCGATGAATCTGGTGCGCTGGCTGACCGGGGAGGAAGTGCTGATCCGTCGCCAGGGTGAGGCCCGGGTGGCGAAGCTGGCGATGCAGATCGATCCGGCGCAGCGCCGCCTGGTGCGCATGCTGATGGTGCTCGAGGCGATGGGCATTTTCCTGGTGGGCTGGATCGTCTGGTTCTTCCGGAGGACGCGCTGATGCGCAGCAAGGGTGTTCTGGCGGCGGTGATCGTTCTGGCCTTGCTGGTGGTCTTCGTCGTTCGCGAGCGGCGCCGCGACGTCGAAGAGGGCGTGCTCGAGCCCTCCGAGGTGATCTTTCCCTGGGGCACCTATCGGGTGCAGGAGTACGAGTTCACCCTGCGCAGTGATCCCGGTGGCGAGGTTCATTTCAAACGGGGCAGCGACGGCTGGGAGGTGGTCTCCGGTTCGGAGGCGGCGGACGCGACCTTCGCACCGGACGTGCTGAGCGCCTGGAGCCGGATCCGCTTCGTGGAGAGCGTCGACGAGAATCCGACCGATGACGATCTCGAGCGCTACGGCCTGGCCGAGCCGATCGTCTCCGTGCTCGCACGCCTGAGCGCTGAAGATGACGAGCCGGGGGGGGAGGCACAGCTCGAGTTGGGACTGCCCTCGCCGCTCAAGCCGGCGTTCTACGCTCGTATCAACGGCTTCCCTCGCGTCGTGCTCGTCTCCGCCGACGCGGCGGACCTGATTCAGGGAGCGGGTCGCGAGGTGTTCGGCCTCGAGAGCCTGTTCAGCGAATCGCGAAAGTGATCACGCGTTCGACCCGCCGGCCATCGGCCAGGGAGGCGGCGAAACGGATCCGGTAGTGCCCCGGTGAGAGCTTGCCACCGGGCAGACGCCAGGCCCGAGGCCCGATCCCCCGGGGATCTTGCTTGGGGCTGCCCAGGGGTTGGTAGGGGCCCTGATCGTCGTCGGCGCGCTCGAGCTGCCATTCGAGGAGGGGAAGACTCGACCCGCCCGCCGGCGGTGTGACTTCGACGAACAGCGCGAAGGGCTCGTCGGTGCGCAGCTCGGTCTCGAGTCGGGGAACCACCAGGCTGCCGTGGATCCGGAAGGGTGCGTAGTCGATGCCGTCCTCGGCGGGGTCCTCGATCAGCCGGGCGAGGAGCGGCCCGGTGAAGCGGGGTACGTCGGGTCGAACGGGCGGCACGATCACCTCGCCATAGATCGGTGCCGCACCACCCCCCTGGCGGTCGAAGACCAGCGCCGAGAGCTTCCAGCGGCCGGGAGGCACGACCTTCACCGCTTGCAGGCGCAACCAGGGGTCTCCCTCAGCGGCGGGCGCCGGTTCGGCGCCGAAGGCTTCCTCGGAGAACTCGATGCTCGCCGGCCGTCCGTCGGGCTCGCCCAGCGGGCGCAATTCGGCGGTGGCAGCCAGCCGCGCCGCCAGGCCCATCGCCGTACCGTCCCAGGCCGGTGCGAGATCACTGCGGGCCACCGCCAGCGTCAGGGCCAGCAGGCTGTCTCCGTCGGGGGTGACGATCGGAGTCGCCACGAAGGTGCCGGCATAGGAGCCGACGAACTCTTCGGCCTTGACCACGGCGCGCAGCAGGTCTGCCTCGCTCGGCACCTCCTGAAGGCGGCCGAGGTCCATCGCCGTGGCCAGGGTGCCGCCGCCCCAGGGGACCTCGCGGACCAGCCGTTCGATCTCCTTGGGCATGCCCCAGGTGGGGCTGGCATTGTTGATGTCCAGGAAGATGCTGTTGAGCCGCGGGTTGCGCGTCAGACGCCAGTCGTTGTCGTCGTCCCGCACGAAGGCGATGACGGTGCGGGTGCGGTTGGCAGCGTGGCGCAGCCCCTGGTAGTGCCAGCGCAGCAGGCCGCGGTTGGTGATGTTGCGCTCGCCGGTGTCGTAGTCGAGGCGCTGTTCGGTGTCATCCGGCGGGCCGAGCAGGATGTAGATCTTGCCGCGGTCGGTCTTCCAGCCCGGCAGGGGTGTGTCGTCGAACTTGCGGTTGGCTTCTGCCACCCGGGTCCAGAAGGCCAGCCGGGCCTCGTTGACCGGTGTGCGGGGGTTGGGGTCTCGGCGATCCCAGAAGCGGCGGATGAACGCCAGACGGGAGGGAGCATCTTTCAGCCGGCGGAAGAGTCGGACCTCGCTGCGGTTCATCAGGTAGCGGACCGGCCCCTTGTGCCACTGGCGCAGACTCGTCGGCTGCTGCTTGTCGGTGCCTCGGGCCGCCGGCGCCGAGGGGGCCGCGAGCAGCAGGGCGAGCAGGATCGCCGGGCCGGTCAAGCTGCGAAATGTTGACCCTCGCCGATTCACGGGCCTAAGATAACCCCTCTCGAGGCAGCCCGCCGGTCCAGGGGACGGGGGGGCCTTCACGCTCTCGATCCCGGACCCCTGGAGGAGTCGACCGATGAAAGTGAACCGACGTGGCCCGAGCGCGGCGCTGGCGGCCTGGGTGGTGTTGGTAGCCCTGCTGCTGTCCTGTGGATCCCAGGGCCTGCCCGGTGATACGCCGGACGCGCGCGCGCTGGCCGCCGCCGAACTGGGTGTCAACGGGGCCAACGAAAACATCCCGCCCCTCGTCCAGGCTCTGCGGCGCGATCAGGAAATCGTTCAGATCCAGGCCGCCACTTCTCTCGGGCGTATCGGCACGGTCGAGGCGGTCGCCGCCCTGCGGGAATTCATCGACGCCGACGCGCGGCTCGTGCGGCAGGCCGTGGCCCAGGCTCTGCGGGACGTGGATCCCTCGGCCTACCCGGAGGCCGCCGAGGTGCTGGTGGAGATGGGGCACAAGACCCTTCCCAAGGGGCCGGACAAGGATCCCGACCTCCTCGTGCGGGCCGCGGTGGTCACCTCCCTGGCGGTGGTGCAGCAGCCGGTGGGCGTGGAATACCTGGTCGATCGGCTGGAGAAGGACGCCGACGAGGGTATCCGCAACGCGGCGGTGCAGACCCTCGGCCGGCTGGGCGATCCGCGAGCGGTGGAAGTGCTGATCGATGTCTACCACAACGACAACGAGAAGAATCGCTCGTGGGCCATCGAGGCACTCGGCGAGATCGGCGATGAGCGGGGCCGCAAGGTGATCCTCGAGGCCCTGGAAGACTTCGATCCGGTCTGCCGCGGCAAGGCCGCCTGGGCGTTGATGCAGATGGACGGAGAGAAGGCCATTCCGCTGCTGACCGAGAGGCTGGCGATCGAAGAAGACGACATGCCCGCGGTGGTCATGGCCCACGCTCTGGCTCTGCTCGGGCGCAAGGACGCGGTGCCCTTCCTCGAAGACCGAGCGCTCCACGCGCGCAACAATTTCGCCCGCGCCGAGGCCGCCCGCGTGCTCGGCGAGGTGGGGCGCAAGCAGACGATTGCCGTGCTCGACAAGGCATTCCGCAACGACCGTGACGGTCTCGTTCAGCGTGAGGCGGCGGTGGCGATCAAGAAACTCATGGCGCGCTTCCCGTCCGACGACAGCGACGCCGGTTGAATCATCGCCCGGTCCGACGCTCGAAGGCCGGGGAAAGTTGGTGGAGGGAAAGGCGCTGCAATTCGGCAGGCGATTTCCCAACCCGTGAGGAGATTGGCAAATGGGTATGTGGGGCCGCAAGGACCAGGACGACAGCAGGCCGGTGAACACCCCCAGTAGCCCGACACCGGCACCCACGGCCGACCGGCAGACGCCCCAGGCGGCGCCTGCCAGAAA
Source organism: Acidobacteriota bacterium (assembly GCA_027001345.1). Taxonomy (GTDB): domain Bacteria; phylum Acidobacteriota; class Polarisedimenticolia; order J045; family J045; genus JALTMS01. The sequence continues at coordinate 4,859 of JALTMS010000721.1, forward strand.
GGGAGCAGTGATGGACAGCAAGAAGGCGATCATCGGACCGTCGATTCAGATCAAGGGCGAACTGATCGGCAAGGAGGACCTCGTCATCGAGGGACACGTCGAAGGGGTGGTGCGCCTTTCGGACAATCATCTGACCATCGGCTCGAAGGCCAAGATCGAGGCGACACTGGAGGCCAAGGCGATTCGCATCGAGGGCAACGTGATCGGCGACGTGGTTGCCGGAGAGCGCGTGGAGTTGATGGCCGGCTCTGCGGTCAAGGGTGATATCGCCTCACCTCGGATCAGCATTGCCGACGGGGCTCGCTTCAAGGGCAGCGTCGACATGGAACGCAAGTCCTCCTCTCCGATGGTTGCCGCCAAGGACAAGCCGGCGGTGGCGTCCAAATCGGCACCGGTCAGTCACTGACCGCCTCCGGGGCCCGGAAGTGAGCGTTCTGGGGTCCTGGTTGCGCCGTCGGTCCGGGGGTTCCCCTTCGCCCGAGGGGGAGCCTGCGGCGCCGGTGGCTGGAAGTGTTTGCCGTTTCCTCGCCGAGGTCTTCGACAAGATTGCCCGCCGCCTCGAGGAAGGTGCCTGCTATCGAGTGCTGATCGCGGGTCCCCCTTCGGGTCGCACCATCGAGACCTTCTCCCGCAGGGGGGCACGGGTCACGGTGGACGGCGAGGATCTTCCCGAACTGCCCCTGTCCCACGCCGATGAGACTTTCGATCTGGTGCTGGGTCTGGATCTGATCGATCTGCTGGAAGACGAGGCCGCCGCGGCACTCGGTGCCGAGTGGGCTCGGGTTCTCCTGCCCGGAGGCAAGGTCTTTCTGGTTTCTCGCTCCGCCGCCGCTCGGTTGACGGCTGGTGAGAGGCTCGAGGTGCTGGAGGACGCCAGTCTGCACCCCGTGGCCCGCGGGGGGACACGCTCGCGGCTGATCGAGAGGGGGAATCGGGCCCTCGAGCGGCTGTTCAGGCCGTTGCTGGTCGACGAGATCCTGCTGCGCCGCGACGGCCTGCGGGAAGTGGTCTACAAGCGACCGGGCTAACCCGGATCATGCACGAGCGCTCCACCTCGAAGCTTCATGCATAAACGGGGCCAAGTGGCCCGATCCGGCCGGACTTGCCCGCGGACAGCCCCAAACCTACGTTTCCTTTCGAGATCCAGGAGGGAAACCATCGATGTGCCCGACCACCACTCGCCCCACCCTGGCCTTTGCGGGCCGGCTCGAGGGCATCAGCCTGGCGGAAGTGTTGCAGATCCTCGGCGCCACCCGGCGTAGCGGTCTGCTCCAGGTCGAACAGGAGGACCCACCCGAGCGGGGCGAGATCGAGATGGAAGACGGGCGAATCGTGCGCGCATCTCGCTCGCCGGTTCCCGAGCCTCTGGGCGCGGTTCTGCTCCGTCGGCGCGCGGTGGATCCGCAAGTCCTCGGCCAGGCTCTCGAGCGGCAGGCCGCGGTGGCTCCCTGGAAACCCCTCGGCACCGTGTTGCTGGAGATGGGCGCGCTCGAACCCGGTGACCTGGCCGAGTCGCTGGCCGAGCAAATCGAAGAAGCCGTCGCCGTGATCCTCTCGTGGCGCAGCGGGGTTTTTCGCTTTCGCACGCCGGCTCCTCGCCACTCGCAGCCGGGCCAGACTCTGCTCGGCGTGGCCCTCGACACGCAGCAGACGCTGCTCGAAGCGGCCCGACGGTGGGACGAGGACATCCAGCGCGAGGGCGTGCTGCACTGAAAACCGGAGCCCTCGGGGCTCCGGCCGTTGTCTTGCTCGAGTGATGGTGCCGAAGAGAGGACTCGAACCTCCACGGGCTTGCGCCCACATGGACCTGAACCATGCGCGTCTGCCAGTTCCGCCACTTCGGCAACGACGCCAGAGTCTAGACGGGCCTCCTGTCAGCGTCAACCTTTGGGGGCCATTTGCTGGTCGAGCAGTCGGCGAATCGCCGGAGCCGCCGGATGGCCGGGGGCGACCTCGAGCAGATGGCGCAGGACGCGCGTTCCGAGATCCGGTCGGCGACCCCGCCCCATCAGGAAGTTGCCGAAGCCGAGCAGGGTCTCCGGATCGTTGGGATTGATTTCGAGGGCGGTCTTGTAGGCCTCGAAGGCAGCAGCGAGCCGTCCTCGGTCCCCCAGCCGCAGGGCATAGAGCCTCCAGGCCGCCACGTTCTTCGGCTGGCGCTCGGTGCGCGCTCGCAGACGTTCGAGGTGGGCATCGGAGACTCCGGCCATCCACTGCAAGTAGGGGTCGGCAGGTCGGCGATCGAGAGCACCGAGCAGCAGAGCCTCCGCCCGGGCTCGCTCGCCCTTTTCCGCGGCCCAGGCCCCATGGAGCATCTGCCCCAGGGTTTGGCGGGCCGTCTCCAGACGGCCGGTCCACCCCGCCGGAGGAGTTGCGGCCAGCAGGCTTTCGGGTGCCGGCGGCCGATCGATCCACCCATCGACGTCGGGTAGAGGTGGGCGCCTGCCGTAGCGGGCGAAATACTCCACGCGGGGTCGATCGTCGGTGACGGTCGGTGCCTGGCCTGCGATCGCTTCGAGGCCGGTCCGGTCGAGCCAGGCGGTGGCCAGCAGGGAGGCGCCGTCCGCCAGGCCGACCTGGCCGAGGGAGGCCTGCACCGCCGGGGGCGCAAGCCGTTGATCGATGACCGCTGGATCGACGGTCAGTGGGGTGGCGCTGCCGAGCAGCAGCAGTTCGCGCTCGACCGGAAGGAAGCCCAGTACGTGATCGAAGGCGTCGAGGAACGCCCGGATCAGCATCGCGACTTCCTCGCCGGACTGGGAATGGAGCGGAATCCACTGGGCGAAGACGCCGCCGGGGGTCAGACGGTCGAGTCCGAGCCGATAGAAGTCGCGGGTGTAGAGCGCAACGACGCCGGAGTCCCGCGGCGGTGGTGGCTCGAGGGTGATCAGGTCCCAGCGCTGGCGCCCGGAGAGCATCAGGTGCCGGCCGTCCTCGACCCACAGGCGGGTCCGCCGGTCGGCGAGAACGTCGTGGTTGACCTCCGCGAAAAGGGGCAAGGCATCGACCACGCCGGGGGAGATCTCGGCGATGTCGATGCGCTCCACTTCAGGATGGCTGGCCACCGCTGCGGCGGTCATGCCCGTGCCGAGGCAGATCACCAGCGCCCGCCGGGGGGTACGGGCATAGAGCACCGGCAGATGTCCGAGCAGACGCATGTAGCGCCGCGCGTAGAGGTGGGTGCCGGTGAGGCTGGTCTGATTGGTCACCAGTCGCCGGAAACCCAGTTGCTGGGGGTTGTCCTCCTCGACCACGGCGATGGTCTGCACCGGCCCCTCGGCGAAGGTCAGTACCTGCTCGGGGGCGAAGCGACCGAGCAGACCGTGGCGCACGGGGTCCGTGCGCCAGGAAGCGGCCAGGCCGAGGGCGCACACGGCGGCGACCCCCAGCACCGTGTTGCGCCGCCAGGGGGCCGGCACGGTGGCGAAAGCGGCGGTGAGGGCGGCGAGGGCGGCGAGGGCGGCGAGCAAGGTCAGCGTTCCCGCACTGCCCAGCCGCGGGATCGCCCACAGCCCGGCGATCAGCGCGCCGGCCACGGCTCCCAGGGTGTTGAGGGCATAGGCCAGGGCGAAGCGGCGGGCGAGTCTCTCCTGCCGGGCGGCGGCGATGCGGGCAACCAGCGGCACCACGCAGCCGAGGGCCAGGCTTGCCGGCAGCAGGGCGAGAAAGCTGCCCGCCAGCTCGCCACCCCAGGCCCAGCTTCCCAGGCCCACCAGGCGGGCCAGTTCCCGGCCGGCGCTGCGGTAGAAACCCGAATCGAAGCTCCGGCGCGCCAGGCCCAGGCCCAGGCTCAGTGCGGCCAGACAGACCGCCACCCAGCGACCGGGAATCGGTGTGCGATCGGCCAGGCGACCGGCGGCGGCGGAACCGAGGGCGATGCCGACGAGGAAGGCCGCGAGCATGGTGGCAAAGGCATAGGCGCTCGATCCGGCGAGCACCGCCAGGATGCGGTGAGCCACCACTTCCAGCCCCAGGCCGACAATGCCGCTGATGCAGAAGGCCAGCGCTGTGAGAGGGAAGGCGAGCCGGGGCAGAGATTCGAGGGCCAC
>JALTMS010000722.1:0-1413 GCA_027001345.1 Acidobacteriota bacterium
GAGGGAGGCGGCGATCAGCGCTCCGATGTGCTCTGGCTCTCGGCCACGGCCCCGAGGAGTGGATTGCAGCTTGTCGTGGGCAGTGGCCGGCAGGTGCAGGGCAGGGTCGTGGATGCGGCTGGTTCAGCGATCGCCGATGCGTCGGTCGGTTTGGGGGCCGGCGTGCGGTACCTCCAACTCGATCCACCCGGCTTCTCGCCTGTAGATTCCGATGGTGGCTTCGAGCGCGGCGGAGTGCCCTCCGACGGGGCGATCCTGGTGGTTCGCGCACCGGGGTTCGCGGAGCTGCGCGTGGCGATTCCTGCGGGCGCCGGAGAGGCGATCGACTTGGGCGAGCTGGCCCTCGCCGAGGCCACGACCTTGGTCGTCGAGCTGAGGGATTCCGGAGGCCGCCCGCCCGAGGACTTCATGGTCAAGGGCAACTCGGATCCTTGGTTCCCGACCGTCAACTTCGGTGCGGATGGGCTGGCCGTGGTGCCGGGCCTGCGGAGAGGGCGGACGATCTTCCAAGTCACCGATGGTGGTTCGACCGCTCGTTTCGAGTTCTATCACGTGGATCTCGACGCGCCCGAGACCCGCGTGGTGGTCGATGTGCCTGCGGGCCGTTCGGTGGCTGTGCGCGCGCATGCTGGAGTTGTGGTGTCCAAGTTGGATGGAGTCGTTTGTCGACTCTCCAGTCACTCGTCCAGTGCAAGCGCTGCCGTTCACAAGGCTCCTCTCGATGGTGAGGGCAAGGCCAAGTTCGGCGGTGTCGAGGCCGGTCCTTATCTCGCTACCCTCATGTATCCAAGTGGCGAATTGCTTGGTGTCGCGAGCGGGGTCTTCGATGCCGCAGATTCGGCGTGGACGGTCGACATCACCGCCGATGCGGAGCCGATTCCTTTGAGGGTTGTCACATCATCGGGGAGTCCTGTCGAGGGCGCTCATCTTGCTTGGCGACCGAAGCTGCATGCCTTGAACTATGAGCTGTCCCGAGTGAGCGATGCCCAGGGGCTTCTGTTGCTCGATGGCCTCGGGCGGGGTCTGCCGCTCGAGCTCCGCATCCGGGGGCCAAGGGGTGGCCTCGGGGAGTACCCCGACTTCGACCTCGACCCGCTGGAGACTGGACGCGTACAGGAGATCGTGTTCGAGCCCGGCGGACCGGTGGAGCTGACCTTGAAGGTCGCGAAGGAGCCCGCGAGCGGCGTCGAGGTCAGCTTGTTGCAGGCCGACACCCGTTACCTCCTGAGCGGGGTCATGCGCTCCGATGCGAGTGGGCGTGTGGTGCTTCCCGGCCTGGTTGCAGGCAGCTATCGCCTTCGTCTTCGAGGCGGCGGCATCTGGCCGGAAGTGCGTTCACTGGTGGTGGGACCCGGAAACGAACAAGAGGTCGTACAGGTCTACCAGGAGTGCACCGGCTCGGGCTTGCGGCTC
>JALTMS010000722.1:1423-2211 GCA_027001345.1 Acidobacteriota bacterium
GCTCCTGAATGCCGAGGGCTTGGCGGTCTCGGGCGCCGCAGTTGCCATCGAACACCTGGAGGGAGAGGGCCCCGAGGGGCGGGCAACGGGGCTTTTTTCGGGCACCTTCGAATCGGGGAGCGATGGTTGGGTTGAGTTCCCAGCTCTGCCTTCGGGGAGCTACAAGTGGAGTTTCGGGCCGGTGAGAGGCAGCTTGGTGCTGGAGCCTGGCGCGAGAATTACGAGGGTGATCGAGTAGGTGCAGGGATCCCTGTCGATAGAGGGTGTTGTGAGACTTTTTCCAATCTCCGGTCACAGGCGTGGAGTCCGTTCGACTCGCAGGGTGAAACCAATCCGGAGGCACGCAAGTGCCCCCTTCACCCTCGAACAGGAGTTCGTACCATGGGAAAGTTTTTTGCTTTCGTTGCATGCCTCGCCGCCGTGTCTGCCGTGATGGCGCTGCCTCTCCTCGCCCAAGCGGGAGCGCCCCCCTCGGCGGGCAGCAAGACCGTCACGGTCAAGCCCGAGAAAACGGACAGCCTTGGGGGAGTGATCGTCAAGAATACGGGGACTAAGAAGGGCAAGAGCCCCGATGTAATTTTGCAGGGCGATTTGGCTTCCAAGGATGGAGATGGAGTTCGAAAAGGAGACGTTGTTTCTGGGAAAGTCGTTCTGGGGGGGGCTAAGGCCAAGGCTGAGATTAGCGGCCTGAAGGATGGGTGGACGGTTGATGTCAATCAGAGTCAAGCGGACCTCAAGATCGAGGGGGACGGTGGCACTGTCTCCATCGCCGGCAGTAGTAGTTACAC
>JALTMS010000723.1 GCA_027001345.1 Acidobacteriota bacterium
CGACCACGTCGTGGTACCAGCGCCAGCTCTCGGGGTTGATGGGCTCCCCGACGGTACCCAGTATTCGCAGGCTCTTGCGCTGATAGCGGCGAACGAAGTCATCCCCGGCGCGAGCGATGGTGCGAATCGCGGTTGGCGCGGTGTAGAAGATGTTCACGCTCAGATCGTCGACAACCTGCCAGTAGCGACCGGCATCGGGATACACCGGTGTGGACTCGAACATCACGGTCGTCGCGCCGTTGGCCAGTGGGCCATAGATGATGTAGCTGTGGCCGGTGATCCAGCCGATGTCCGCGGCGCAGAAGTACACGTCGCCCGGGTGGTAGTCGAAGACCAGCTTGTGGGTCAGGGCGGCGTAGACCATGTAACCACCGGTGGTGTGCAGCACCCCCTTGGGCTTGCCCGTCGATCCGGAGGTGTAGAGGACAAACAGCGGATCCTCGGCGCCCATGTGCTCGTAGGTACAGGTCGAGCGCTGCCGCCGGCACTCCTCGTCGAGCCAGTAATCTCGGCCGGAGGTCATGCGCACCTTCTTCTCCGTTCGGCGAGCGACGAGCACTGTTTGCACCAGGTCGAGGCCGTCGACCGCCCGGTCGACCGTCTCCTTCAGCGCCAGTCGCCGTCCACCCCGCAGCCCCTCGTTGGCGGTGACCACGACCTTGCAGCCGGCGTCGAGGATGCGGTCACGGATCGCTTCGGCGCTGAAACCGCCGAAGACGATCGAATGGACCGCTCCGATCCGCGCGCAGGCGAGCATGGTGTAGGCCAGTTCGGGGATCATCGGCATGTAGATGCACACTCGATCGCCACGCCGGACTCCGTGGTGACGTAACACGTTGGCCACCCGGCAGACCTCGTGCTTGAGCCGGCGGTAGGAGATGTGCTCGTACTGTCCGGGCTCGTCCCGAACCCAGATGATGGCATCCTGCTCACCGCGCTCCCTGAGATGGCGATCGACGCAGTTGTAGCAGGCGTTGAGGCGGCCCCCGAGATACCAGGCGAAGTCCACGTTGACATAGTCGTGGTCATAAACCATCTGCCAGGGGCTGAACCAGTCGAGGATCTCTGCCTGGCGGCCCCAGAAGGACTCCGGGTCATCGAGGGACAGGCGGTAGAGCCGCTGGTACTCCTCCATCGAGGCGATGTGGGCCCGGGCCGCGATATCCGTCTTGGGGGGGTAGGCTTTCGGCGTCTTGTCACTTCCCATCTCTTGGCTCCTCGAGCGCGGTGCTCGCAGCGTAAGTTACCATAGGCGGCACGGCATTTCGGCGCGGGTACGGTGCTCGCGCCGCGATGGCCAGGAGGCCGAAGGGAATGGCAACGTCGAAGATCGAGGTGGGCCGACGGGCCCCCCAGTTCACCTTGCCCGCGGCGTCGGGAACCAGGGTGGCACTGAGAGATCTGGCCGGGAGCTGGGTCGTGCTCTACTTCTATCCCAAGGACGACACGCCCGGCTGCACCAAGGAAGCTTGCGAGTTCAGCTCGGCGCTGAAGGCGTTCGAGACGCTCGACGCGGTGGTCTACGGTTGCAGCCCCGACAGTGTCGAGCGCCACCGGCGTTTCATCGAGAAGTACGATCTGAAGATCGACCTGCTCAGCGACGAGAAGAAGACCGTCATGGAGAAGTACGGCGCCTGGGGTGAGAAGGTGCTCTACGGACGGAAATCCATCGGCGTGATCCGTTCGACGCTGATCATCGATCCCCAGGGGAAGGTGGCCCACCACTGGAAGAAGGTTCGGGCGGCGGGGCACGCCGAGAAGGTGCGCGAGCGACTCGAGGCACTGCAGTCGGGCGAGCGGGGCGCTTCTGGTGCCTGAGAATGTCCCGATAACAACTTTGGTCGGCGCTGAACACCCCGCGAAGACCTGGTCAAGCACACCTCGGGGGCTCCCTCAAACATTGTTCGCTGATGCGCGCCCGCGGGCCAGGACGGTCCAGCGATCGGCATGCCTGCCGAGCACCCTGTACTCCCCCGTTCGCAGCAGCAGGCTGGGTCTGAATGGAGCGGCGCGACGGCGGTCGGTCAGGGCAGCCAGCAGGTAGAGCAGGGTCACTCCGTGAGCCACGACGGCCACGGTGCCGCCGGGCTCGGCGGTCGCCAGCCGCCGGGCACTGTCCTCCGCCTGCTGGCGCGCCGCCGAAGGGGTGTCCACACCGGTGGTCAGGCCCGCCAGCCAGCACCAGCGAAGCAGGGGAGGCCACAGGGGG
>JALTMS010000724.1 GCA_027001345.1 Acidobacteriota bacterium
CTGGACGCGGGCGCGGAAGAACCATCCGGCCCTTTCCGAGCACCTGGGGGTGCACCAGCCCTGGGTCGATGCGATCAGCTTCGAATGCCCCGGCTGCGGAGCGGAGATGCGGCGGGTCAGCGAGGTCGTGGACTGCTGGTTCGACTCGGGCTGCATGCCCTTCGCCCAGTTCGGTTTTCCTCACCGCGGGGTGGAGGCTTTCCGCCGGGCCTTTCCCGCCGACTTCATCTCCGAGGCCATCGACCAGACCCGGGGCTGGTTCTACTCGCTGCTGATGTGCTCGACTTTGCTCTTCGACGAGGCGACCCAGCGGCGCTACGGGCTCGAGCCGCCGCGATCGTTCCCGCACCCCTACAAGACCTGCATCGTGCTCGGCCACGTCTGCGATCCGGAGGGCAAGAAGGAGTCCAAGAGTTCGGGGAATTACACACCTCCGGATCTGGTACTCGAGGGGGCCTTCGAGCTACGGCTGGCCGACGCTCCATCGAGTGGCGAGCCACCGCCGGACGATGCGCTGATGCTGCTCCCGGCCCAGGTCAAGACCCTCGGCATGGCCGAGGGGGCGAAGTTGACGGTTTGCCGGGCCGACGACACCAGCCGCCGGGTCAGCGGTCGCCTGGTGCCCGGGATGGTGGGCAAGGAGTCAGTGGTGCTCGGCGCGGGGCTGCGCGCGGCACTGGGCCTGGAGGCCGGGCAGAGCGTGCGCATCGAGGTGCTCGACGACCCGCCGGGGGCCGATGCCTTCCGCTGGTTCTTCTACTCCGCCGGGCCGCCGTGGAACAACACGCGCAACTCTCTGAGGGCGATCCGCGAACAGCAGAACGACTTCCTCGTACGCTGGCAGAACGTGCTCTCTTTCTTCCTGATCTATGCCTCGATCGACGGCTTCGATCCCGCACGGGGCCTGGAACTCGGTGCCGGGGGGGAGCTACCGAAGTGGACCGAGGCGGGGAGCTACCGCCCGGTCGCCGAGCGACGGCGTCTCGATCGATGGATCCTCTCCGAAACCGCCCTGACCGCTCGCAAGGTCACCACCGCCCTCGACGCCTATCGGGCCTACGATGCGGCCACGGCCCTGCGTCGTTTCGTCGATGCCCTCTCGAACTGGTACGTGCGCCGCTCACGGGCCCGTTTCTGGGCCCCCGGCTTCGAGCAGGACAAGGCCGACGCCTACTGGACCCTGTGGGAGGTGATGGTCGATCTCTCGTTGATGGCCGCGCCCTTCGTGCCCTTCTTCTCCGAGCATGTCTATCGGACCCTGATTCACGGTGCGTGGCCCGAGGCCCAGCCCGAGAGCGTGCACCTGGCGGACTGGCCCGAGCTGCCTTCGGCCTGGATCGACGAGCAACTCTCGACGGCGATGGCTCTGGCCCGGGAAGCGGTATCCCTCGGCCTGTCCGCCCGGGCCGGGCAGAAGATCCGGGTGCGCCAGCCCCTGGCCGGGGCTCGGATCTTCCTCGCCGATCCGACCCACGCGGCGGGGGTGGAAGAACTGGCGGGCGTGATCGCCGATGAGTTGAACGTCAAGCAAGTGCTCTTCGGCGGCGACGCCGATGCCTACGTGCACTGGCGCCTGCAACCCAACTTCCGCGCCATCGGCCCGCGTTACGGCAAGCTGGTGCCGAAGATCAAGGCCGCCCTGGCCACGGCCGATGCTGCAGCGCTGCGGGCTGAACTCGACGAGGTGGGACGGATCGAGTTGGAGGTCGATGGCCGGCGGGTCGAACTCGGCCCGGAGGACGTGGCGATCACTCTGGCGGCTCGGGAACACTACGCCGCGGCCTCTTCACCTCGGGTGGTTGTGGTGCTGGAGACCGAAATCAGTCCCGCCCTGGCCCGGGAGGGGATCGCTCGGGAGGTGATCAACCGGATCCAGTCCCTGCGCAAGGAACTGGACCTGGACTACGCGGACCGCATCGTGATCAGCCTCGAGGGTGATACCGAGGTACTGGCCGCCGCGGAGGCCCATCGGGATCTGATCACTGGCGAGACCCTGGCCGACGCCTTGCTCCTCGCCCCGCCACCGGAGGGAGCGACGGTTCGGCCGGTGGAGATCGACGGGCGGGAAGTGCGCCTCGGTCTCGAGCGGCGGCGATGAGCGCCGCGGCTCACGGCGAGGGCTTCTTCCAGGTGGGGAAGGGGGCCCGGCTGACGGGTCGGCTGGCGGGCCCCCTTCCCCACCTGGAAGAAGCCCTCGCCGTGAGC
>JALTMS010000725.1:0-1466 GCA_027001345.1 Acidobacteriota bacterium
CTCCAGCATGGCCTCGAGCTGCTCGCCCACCTGCTGGCCCCTGCGGGTCAGCGTGATGTCTCCGCCGCTCTCGTCGCTCAGCAGCTCGAGGCCATGCTGGAGCTGCCGGAGCCGGACGAGGGGGTTGGGGAACCGGAAGCAGGCCAGGAAGAGAGCCCCGCGGCGGCTCCCCGCCACCGTGCCGGTGCGGCGTCCCATCTGCCGGGAGTGCTGGGCCTGGCGGGTCTGCTGCTGGCCTGGTTGCTCGAGCGCTCGTTCACCCAGCAGTGGCTGGCCGAGATGGCGTTTCGTTTTCTGCGCTGATCGCCTGGTGGGCGGTGGTTTCCGCCTGCCACCCTTCGTAGCATGATGCAGCGACCCTGGTAGGCGGTGGTGTGGGCAGAGGGAGGCGCCGGTTGGTGAACCGAGAAGCATGGGCCTGGCTGGCGGCGGTTTTCCTTCTCGAGGTGGGTTTTTTCCCCGATCTGCTCGAGCCGGGGCGGGGTTTTCGCCTGCTGCTGCTGGCAGCGATGGCGGGATTGGCCGCCTTCCGCTGCCGGCAGCTCGGTCGAGGTTCCTCCTTGCGACCCGCCGTGGCGGGGGTGGTCCTGGCTCTGCTGGTCCTCACCGCCTGGGGGGTGGTCTCCGCTCCCGAAGCGGAACGCTGTAGCGTTCTCTTCGACGGCTGGCAGTTGGCGGCACTCTGGGCCCTGCTGCTCGCTGGAGCGACGCTCACCGGCCGGCGGTCGGACGCCGGGCTCGACCGCGCGCTGGCGCTGGGGAGCGCGGCGGCGCTGCTTCCTGCAAGCTTGTGGGGCCTGGCCCAGGCCTGGCTGGACTGGTCGGGTCCCGGTCCGCTGATCGCGCCACCGGCAGGGCCGTGGTTCAACCGCAACGTGGCCGCTCAGGCGCTGCTTCTCCTCGTTCCACTGGCGGTGTCGGCCGCCGTCGGACGGGAGATGCGGCGGCCGGGCCGCTGGCTGCCGCTGGCCTGCAGCGGCGTCGGTGTGATGCTCCTGGTGGCGACCCGAAGCCGCGGCGGGTGGGTGGCGGCCCTCGCCGGCTGGGGCCTGGCCCTGGGGCTCGTGATGCTCGGGCGGCTACGGCGGGCAGGCCCGTGGACCGGGCTGCGGGCCTGGTTCGGCCCGGCGGCCCTGCTGGGGGCGTGCGGTGTCGTCGCGGCGCTGGTTCCCGTGGCGGGTGTGCAGCCCTTGCCCGGTGTGGGGCGTGTGGTCGGCATGACCCTCGAGCCCGTTCCGGGGGGCACGATGGAGATTCGTCGGGCGCTGTGGGCCAATACGGGTGCGATGATTGCCGAGCATCCCTGGTCGGGAGTCGGCGCCGGGCGGTGGAACGTGGTCTACCCGCTCTATCAGCGACGCGTCAGACCTACTCCGGGCTTCGGGCTCGACAAGCAGCCGCGGCATGCACACAACGAGGTGCTGGAGTTCGCTGCCGAGCTGGGATTGCCCGGGGTTGCTCTGCTG
>JALTMS010000725.1:1476-2203 GCA_027001345.1 Acidobacteriota bacterium
CTCTCGTTGCTCGCTGTTGCGTTGGGGCGCCTGGCCGGAAGTGCCTGGCGCGGTGACGGTGGAGCTGGCCTCCGGCTGGCTGGCCTCGGAGCCGTGGCAGTTCACGGGCTGGTCAGCTTTCCGCTCCATTCTCCGGGGACGGCAGCTCTGTTCTGGCTCGTTGCGGGCACTGCCTTGCGGCCGGGGGAAGACCGTCAGCCGCGGCGGCGCAGAGGAGGCCGGTTCGCGGCAGTGGCGTTGGCCGTGTTGCTGCTGGTGCTCGCGGTCCTGGGCGGCTGGCTGGTTCGGGGGGATCTCGGAGCCCGGCGACACCTGGCTCGCGCGGTGAGTGCCGCGGAGGCCGGGCGCTGTGCCGAGGCGCTGCGGGAGGCTGACGAGGTCTGGAAGGCGAGCTGTCACCGAGATCACCGGGGGCGCGCCGCCGCGGTGGTATGGGCCTGCGAGAAGGATCCGGCCGCCTCGCTGGCCTTTCTCGAACCTGCTCTCGCCGCCTTTCCCCACCGCCTCGAATTGCTGCTCGACACGGGGGCACGCTGGATCAAGGCCGGACGTCTCGATCGGGCGGAGGGGGCCTACCGCCACGCCCTGGAACTCGAACCCGATCTGGGGCGCGCCTGGCTGGGCCTGGCGATGACCCTCGAGCGGCAGGGTCGCCTGCAGTCGGCTCGGGATGCCTGTCAGAGGGCATGGAGCGTCGAGCCCAGCCCCACGGTCCGCGCCTTCTGCG
>JALTMS010000726.1 GCA_027001345.1 Acidobacteriota bacterium
TCCGAGGCGAGGTGGAGGGCCGGCCGGTGCTGATCGGCACTCTCGATCTCTTCCGCGCCACCGAAGGCCACCACGTGGGGCCGGAAATCACCGAAGCGGTCGAAGGACTCGAAGGGGCGGGGAAGACCACCATGGCCGTCAGCCGAGATGGGCGGTTTGTGGGAGTCATCGCCCTGGCCGACGACCTCCGGCCGGGTGTCGAAGACGTGCTGCAACGGCTGCGTCGGTTGAAGATCGAGCGCCTCGTCATGCTCACCGGCGACAACCGGGAGGTGGCTCGGCAGATTGCAGCGCGAGCGGGCATCGACGATGTCAGAGCCGAACTGATGCCTGCGGACAAGCTGCGGGCCATCGAGGAACTGCAGCGGCGCCACGGCAGCGTCGCGATGACCGGCGACGGCGTCAACGATGCGCCGGCGCTGGCACTGGCCACGGTGGGCATCGCCATGGGAGGGGCGGGAACCGCCGTGGCCCTCGAGACGGCCGATGTGGCGCTGATGGCCGACGACCTGAGTCGGCTGCCCTTCGCTGTCGGGTTGAGCCGTGCCTCGCGGCGGGTGATTCAGCAGAATCTGGGGATTTCCCTCGGCGTGATCGGAATGCTGCTCGTCAGCTCCGTGGCGGGCATGGTGGAACTGGGATGGGCCGTCGTCCTGCACGAGGGCAGCAGCCTGGCGGTGGTGATCAATGCTCTGCGGCTGCTGTGGTATCCCCGGTCGGGCGGAGGCCCGAACCGGGGATCGTCACGCCGGGGCTCGGATTACGAGCCGAAGTCGTAGGACTCCACGTGAACCTTGGGCGGATCGCCGGCTTCGGCGATGGTGCCCTTGATGTTGACGGTCGCCTTGTCGTAGCGCTTGGTGAACAGCTCGCTCTCCTGGTCTGCGTCGAGGATCATGTAGCTGCCATCGGCAGACTGCACGGCGGCCGCGCAGGACTCGGTGAGGTGATAGCTGCAGTGGGCGCAACCCAGAGTGCCGGAGACATCCACTGGCTGACCGACTTCCCAGTTGACGGGTTCGGCTGCGGGTGCGGCTGGGGTTTCGGGAGCCGCCGCCTCGGGGCTCGGCTCGGGGGTCGAGGACTGCTGGCCGCCACCGCAGGCTGCCAGGAGCAGGGCCAGCACAGCAAGAACCAGGATCGGAATACGCATCGTTCGAACCTCCTCGGGTCATGGTCTGGATCGCCCCCGGCAACGGGCAGAGGACGATCGTGGTCTACTTTCGGGCTGATCGTGACAACGGCGCATTCTACACGCTCGAGGCGCCGGAAGTTACCGCGGTCTGCGCAGCGTGCCGCCGCCGGAGAGTCGAGCCGGGCTCAGTCGCCGCTTTCCTCCCGCGCTCGCAGCAGCGCCGCGATCTTCTCCCGTCGTTGCTCGAGACGGTCGATGCGCTCGACATGGGCCTCCTTCTCGGTGCCGCTGAGCTTGCGTGCCTCGACCCGCAGAGCCTCGATCTTCTCCTCGAGGCCAGCGTCGATGCGGTGCAGATTCTCGACCGACTCGGCTTCGTCGGCCTTGTCGAAGGCCAGTTCTTCGAAGGTGGGGCCGGCCGGGGCCTGCTGCCCCCCCGGGTCATCCTCTGCGGCAGGGGCGAAGTGTCGATCGGGGTCGAATGCGCGCGTGTTCATGAAGGTCGGGGAAACGATCTCGATACCCGCCCGGTGCAGTGCATCGATCATCTCGGCCCGCAGGCGACTGCGCGCGGAGAGCAGATGTTTCGGGTCGCGCAGCAGGCCGGCAGCTCGATAGGTCACGGAGAAATCGCCGAGTTCGAGGATCTGTACGAAGGGTTCGTCGAGACCCGCGCCGGTCGCCGCATCGAGCAACGCCGCCTTGACCGAGGTCCGCGCCACGTCGTAGCCGAGGGAGACCTCGGCGGCGACGATGGTGCCCGTCGAGAGGGTCACCGTCACCGGGTGAGTCGCCAGGTAGAGGTTGGGCAGGTTGGTCAGGTCCCGTCTTTCGGTCTGAATCTGAGTGTGGAACAACGCCCGCTCCGTGACGCGACCAAAATGCCCCTCGACCGCGATAAAGTCACCGGCCCGGAAGGCGCGCTGGGAGCGGAGCATCAGCCCGGCCAGGGCGTTGCCGATGAAGGTCGTCGAGGAAAGCGTCACCGCCAGACTCAGCAGCAGCCCAAGCAGCGCCAGAAGCTGGCCCTTGAGGCTTTCCGGGAAGGGGGTGGCCAGGATCACCGCTCCGAGCCCCACCAGGCTCACTCCGAGCATCACGAGCTGGTGGGAAAAGCGTCGCTCGGTCTTGCCGGCGGCGCGACGGCTGAGCCAGTGATTGAGGCCGACCAGCAGAAGGACGACGACCACCGCCGCCACCGCAGCGGGCAGCAGGTCGAACCAGGGCGCCACAGAGCGTTGGAGAATCTCCACCGAGAATAGCTATCATGCCTGGTCCATGGTGGGCAAGCAGCGGTGGTTCGAGTTTTCCGCGCCGCGGCGCAACGGGAGGACAGGTCCATTCGACCGCAACTCGCTATCGCCTCTCGGAGCTGCCGACGAGGAGGCACCCGTCTCGTCGCCTGGCTGGTGCTCGTCGCCGGTTGCGCCGCGCCGGCAGGGGCCGATTCGCGCTCGTTTCGAAGTTGGGGAGTTGCCGAGGGGCTCAGTCAGTCTCAGGCCACGGCGATCGTCCAGGATCGGGAGGGCTTCCTGTGGATCGGCACCCGCCACGGTCTTTCCCGTTTCGACAGCCACCACTTCGAAACCTTTTCCCGCTCCCGAGGTCTGCCCTCCTCGTCGATCGGAGCCCTGCTGGTCGATCACCAGGGAACGCTCTGGGCCGGACTGTCCTCGGGAACCATCGTCTGCCGGCGGCCCGGTAGCGATTTCGAGGTGGTTGCCGATCTCGGTGGGCACGGCCGGGGTGAGATTCTGCACCTGGTCGAAGACGGCGCCGGCAACCTGTGGGCTCTGACCCGCGATCTGGGGGCTTTCGTCGCGGCACCCGCCGTTGTCCGGCATTTCCTTCCGGTACGGATCGGTGGTGCGGAGGTGCTGGCGGTCCACTCCGGCACCGAGGGCCTCTGGCTCGGGACCGCACGGGGGCTCTACTTCGTTCCTCGTCAGCGTCTGAGCGCCGCTGGTGCGCCCGACGACGATGTGCTCGAAACGATCGCAGGTTCGGAAGGGCGGCGCTGGACGGCGCTGCTGGAAACTCGCTCCGGTGCCCTGTGGGCCGCGACCGGCGATGGCGGACTCTTCGTGCGGCATGCGTCATCGGTGGCACTGGAAGCCGCAGGCTGCGAGCCTTCACTCGATCTCGGCACCGTGACGGCGCTCGCGGAGGACGGACGGGGATGGATCTGGATCGGAACCCGCGGCTCGGGGGCCGTGGCGCTGATTGCCGGCGAGCAGGGGCAGTACCGGCCACGCTTCTTCACCGTGCGGGACGCTCTGGGCTCGAACGAGGTGGAGGATATCTTCGTCGATCGCGAAGGGCAGGTCTGGCTCGCCCTCAACGGTGGCGGTGTGGCGGTCTACCGCGGCCGCTGGTCGGTCTGGCATCAGCCCACGGGCAAGACCGCCACCGATTCGATCTGGTCCATCTGGCGGGACGAGCAGGGGGAGATGTGGTTCGGATCCCGGTCGGGACTGGTGCATTACCGGCCGGATCCCTCGGGGCGACGACCAGCCTTCGTGGAAGTACTGGGCACCGACGACGGACTGTGCGGGGAGGACATTCGCGGCATCCTCGGTGACGGTCGAGGCGGTCTGTGGTTGGCGACCGCCGACGGAGGCTTGTGCCGCTTCGATCCCGACACGCGGCGCTCTCGTGCCGTGACCCTTCCGGGCAAACACCTGCTCGACATGGCGCCGGCTCGCGACGGCGGTCTGTGGCTCTCGCTCTTCGGTGCCGGAGTCGTTCATCTCGGCGAGGCGAGCCGGGAGGGGAGCGCCGAGCTGCGGCACTTTCCCCTCGCGCGTCGGGGCCGGCCGGGGACCGCGTTTGCGATCGCCGCTGCTGCAGATGGTGGGCTATGGGCCTCGGTGGTCGGCCGGGGGCTGGTTCACCTTCCACCTCCAGGAAGCGATCGGGCACCGCGGTTTTACGGCAGCGACGCGGGTTGGCAGGGCAGCATGGATCTTTCCGATCTGCTCGTGCTACCGGATCGCGGCGTGGTTTACCTGGCGAGTTTCGAGGGTGATCTCGGGCGCCTCGAAGAAGGTCGCTTCACGATGCTCTCGCCTGGGACGCCACTGGAAAACGACGGCATCTTCCTTCTCGAAAGTCTCCCCGAGGGCGAGATCCTGGTCGGCACCAATCGCGGCCTCTTCCGTTTCGACATCCGAACGCGCGCCTTGCGTCCGCTGGAGATGGGTGCCGGCCGAAATGGCACGGAGGCGAATCTGCACGCCGTTCATCGCCAGCCGGATGGCTCGCTGTGGGTCGGGACCGTGGGCGGGGTGCTGCATTTCGATCCGGAGGGCGCCGAGCGGCCGCTGACCATCCCCCAGGCCCGCATCCGCGCCATGGAAGTCGATTTCGAAACTCGCCCTCTGGAAAGTTCTCTGGAATTGCCGGCCGATGTGCGGCACATCGCCTTCGACTTCACGGCGATCTCCACCACGGCTCCCGAGGCTCTGGTGTATCAGTACCGTCTCGATGGAGGTGAGGCGTCCTGGATCGACGCTGCCGCCGGCACCCGGGTGGCGTACACCGGCCTGGCTGCCGGTCATCACCGCTTCTCCGTGCGAGCGCGGATTCCCGGCAGTGCGTGGAGCCGGCCGGCAGAACTGGAGTTCACGATTCTCGCTCCGTTCTGGCAGCGCTGGTGGTTCGTCAGCGGCGCGATGCTGGTGCTGCTGGCTCTCGGCTCGGGAGCGCTGCGCTGGCGGCTGAGGGCGATCCGGCAGCACACCCGCGAACTGGAGGCCTATGCCGAACGGCGCACGCGACAGCTCGAGCAACTCAACCGCGATCTGCGCAAGGCCGTCGAGGCCCGTAGCCGCTTTCTGGCGACGGTCAGTCACGAAATCCGCACCCCGATGAACGGGGTGATGGCCATCGCCCAGCTCCTCGAAGGCACCGAGCTGAACGCCGAACAGCAGGAACTGGTCGAATTGCTCGGCTCTTCGGGGCGGTCGCTGATGACCTTGCTCAACGGCGTCCTCGACCTGTCGAAACTCGAGGCCGGAGGGCTGGCCCTCGATCCCTCGCCGATCGATCCCCGGACGGCCTGCGAGGAAGTGATCAAGCTCTTTGCTCCCCAGGCGGCCGCGCGAGGGATCATCCTGGCGGCGGTCGCCGATCCGGAGATCGGCCGACCGATCACGGTCGACGAGCAACGCCTGCGGCAGGTACTGGGCAATCTGGTGGGTAACGCGGTGAAGTTCACCGATTCGGGCCACGTGATGGTTCGGATCGGCTCGCGGCGCGGGGACTGCGGACAGGAGCTGCTGGTCGAGGTGCTGGACAGTGGTTGCGGGATCGCGGAGGAGGAAACCTCTCGCCTGTTCGAACCCTTCTTCCAGCAGGCTCCGGCCCGAGGCCGACCGGGAGGTTCCGGTCTCGGACTGGCGATTTGCAAGGGACTGGTCGAGGCGATGGGTGGCCGAATCGGCGCGGCGCGCCGAGAGAGTGGGGGAAGCTGCTTCTGGCTGACGCTACCGGCCGATCAGCCGGCAGAGTTCGAAGTCTCGCCCCGGCTCGAAGGGGTGAAGGTCGTGATCGATTTCGACGAGCCGGCGGTGGCCCGGGAGATGGCGCGGACGCTCGACGCCTTCGGTGCGCGGGCCGAGGTCTGGCCGGACGGTGGCGAGGAACCACCACTCGCCGGTGCCGGGGAGTGGATCCTGATCGGACGGCGCAGCAGTGCTGCGGCCCGCCAGCGCCTCGAGGTAGCTGCCCGGTCCGCCGCATCCCATGGTCGCGTGCTCTGGGTGGCGGCTCCCGCGGGAGAGGATCGAGTCGCCAGCGAGGATGCCGAGCCAACAGTGGCCAAGCTCCGTGGGCCCCTGCTTTCCTGGCGCGTGGTCGAGGTGCTCGCGGGCAAGCTCGCGTCGGGCACGCAGCCCGCGGCACGGCCGTCGCCGCCCGAGCGTTTCGCCGGGCACGTGCTGGTGGTCGATGACAACCCGGTCAATCTGGAAGTCGCCTCGCGTATCGTGCAGCGGCTCGGTTGCCGTGTCTCGCGGGCCTCTGATGGTCGTCAGGCTCTCGAGGTGCTCGAGTCCAGCGAGATCGATCTGGTGCTGATGGACTGTCAGATGCCGGTGATGGACGGTTACGAGGCGACCCGCGAGATCCGTCGCCGGCCTCGGTTGGCACAGTTGCCGGTCATCGCCGTGACCGCGGCGACCCTGGCGGCTGACCGAGAGCACTGCGGGGAGGCGGGAATGAACGATTACCTGAGCAAGCCGATCAGCGCCGAAGGTCTGGCAAGGGTTCTCCGGCGCTGGCTTTGCCAAGGAGATGGGTCGTGAGTGGAAGATGGCTGCCTGGCGGTGTGCGGAGCTGCATGGTGGGCTGGATCGTTCTGGTCGGCTGCTTCGGTAGTCTGGCGAGCGCCGGTGAGCAGCGGCTGGAACTCGAGCAGATATTCTCCGGTTCGCGTTATGCCTCGCCGCTGCCGGAGGATCTGCGCTGGCTCCCGGACGGTCGGCGGTTCCTCTCGCTGCGCAACGACGGCGAGCGGCGCTGGTTGATCGAGGAGGATGCGGCGAGCGGGGCCCAACGCCGGATCGTCGACTGGAAAGCGATGCAGGCGGTCCTCGACGCTCGGCGCCCGACGCGTCCGCAGCCGCCGGCGAGGGGGGCGGTGAATGCGGCCCGTCGCTGGCGCTCGCGGCGAGCGCTGTCTCCCGACGGCCGGTTGCTGGTCGGCCTTCACCGCGGCGATCTCTATGCCCTGGATCTGACCACCGGCGAGGTGCGGTACCTGACCGATGATCCGGAGCCGGAATTCTTCCCCACCTTCTCGCCCTCGGGTCATACCCTGGCCTTCGTTCGCAATCGAGCGCTCCATCTGCTCACCCTGGATGATGGCCATCTACGCCGCCTGTCTCCCCCCTTGCCCGAAGGGGTGGCGCAAGGTCTTCCCGACTGGGTCTACGAGGAAGAGCTGGACATGGAGCGGGCCTTCTGGTGGTCGCCGGACTCGAGCCGCATCGCGCTGATCGAATTCGATACCCGCCAGGAGGGCGTCTTCCCGATTCTCGACCCTTTCGACCTCTACGCCGCCGCGGAAAAGCAGCGTTACCCCAAGGCCGGCACGGCCAATCCCAGCGTACGGCTGGTGGTGTTCGACGTGGCGACCGGGCATCCGACGCCGATCGATACCGGCGGCGGAGGTGAGTTCTACCTCTATCGTGCCGGCTGGACGCCCGATGGATCCGGCCTGTGGTATCAGTGGCTCGATCGGCATCAGACCCGGCGGGAGCTACGCCTGGCCGATCCGCGCAGCGGCAAGGTGCGCACGCTCGCCGCGGAAACCGACCCGCGCTGGGTCAACGATCTGGGAGCACCGGTATTTCTCCGCGACGGACGCTTTCTCCGACTTTCCGAGGCCGATGGCTGGCGCCATCTCTACCTGCATGCCGCCGACGGCAGCCTGCTCGCCCGCCTGACACACGGCAAGTGGGAAGTCCGGCGCCTGTACGGCGTCGATTCTCGGGGCCTCCGGGCGCTGATCCAGGGCAACCCCGGCGATCCCCGACGACGCGAGTTGCTGGCGGTCCCTCTCGAGGGCGGCGAGCCGATCCGCCTCGGCGCGGCCGGTGGCAGCCACGAGATGTTGCTGGCCCCCGGCGGGGCGTGGTACCTGGAGACCGCCTCCTCGCTACGCCGACCACCGCGGTTGGCCCTGTTCGACGATCAGGGCAGGCTGCGGCGGGTCGTCGACGACGGCACGATCGAGGCGCTCGAGGAACTGGCCCTGGGCGAGATCGAGTCGCTGACCCTGGAGGCGGCCGACGGCACGCGGCTGTACGCCAATGTCCTGTACCCCCCCGACTTCGACCCTTCCCACCGCTATCCCGCCCTGCAATACGTCTATGGCGGGCCCGGCGTGCAGCTCGTCGTTGATCGCTGGGGGGGTTCGCGCCTGCTCTTCTTCCACTACCTGGCCCAGCACGGCATCGTCGTGCTCTGGCTCGACAATCGGGGCACGCCGGGTCGGGGCCGCGAGTTCGAGCGGGCCATCGACCGGCAACTGGGCAAGATCGAGCTGGCCGACCAGCTCGTGGGGGCGGCCTACCTGCGCTCGCAGCCCTGGATCGATGCCGGTCGGATGGCGGTTTATGGCGGCAGCTATGGGGGGACGATGACGCTGACGGCGTTGTTCAAGGCGCCCGAGGTGTTCAGGGCCGGCATCGCCTACGCTCCGGTCACCGACTGGAGGCTCTACGATACGGTCTACACCGAGCGCTACATGGACCTGCCCGACGAGAATCGGAAAGGCTACGAGCAGGGGGCGGTGCTGAACTTCGCCGGTGATCTCGAAGGGCGACTGCTGCTGTTCCACGGGACGATGGACAACAACGTGCACCTGTACCACAGCCTGCGGCTGATCGACCGGCTGGTGCGGGCGGGCAAGGACTTCGAGGTGATGTTCTATCCCGGCGTGCGCCACGGCATCCGCGTCGATCCGGACGTGCGCCTCGATTTCCACCGCCGCAAGGCTGCGTTCCTATTTCGGGAGCTGCTGCCAAAACCGTAGGGGGCTCCGCTCCGGACCGCGGTCTTTCGCGCCGATTCGGGGAAGCTCGCTCCGCCCGTGTCGCGCCACGGGCCGGCTTGTCAGCTCCGTGGCGCGGCCCTAAGTTCACTTTCGCATGGAAGATCAACCCATCAGGAGTCGCCGCGTGTCCAACAAGAGCTACGTCAAGCCCGTGATCGTCTACCGC
>JALTMS010000727.1 GCA_027001345.1 Acidobacteriota bacterium
CTTACCGGGCTCTGGGCCTCGAGCCGAAGGCTTCGTTCCAGGAGGTGGTCAAGGCCCATCGCAGGCTTCGCCGTCAGACCATCGAGGCCGGGGGGCGCAACGAGGCTCGCATTCTCTCCCTGGATCGGGCGTTTCGCGAGATCCGTCGCCATCACTACCGTCGGCGGAAGATCGCCTCACGCCGCTCCCGCTCAACCTGGCGCCGGAGCACGGTGGCCAGGCTGGCAATGGGCGCGGCCGCGATCGCAGCGACCTTCGTGCTCGTCCCTCCGCTACTGATGGAGTACCGCGTGCGCACCGAGGAAGTCTCCATCGGCGACCAGCTTTTCCTGCGTGACAGCGCCGCCCGTTTCGGCAAGGTGGTGGCCGTCGATCCCGAGCACACCTTCCGCGTCGGTCCGCCGACGCCGAGTTTCCGGGTTCAGCTCGCCGATTCCGGTCGCGCGATCTGGATCAGCCGCCAGACAGTGTTGCGCAGCATGCAGGTCACCTCGTCGAAGTGAGTGCAGCAGCGGTCCGAAGTGTCGATCGCGATCAGCCGCCGGTCGCCTCGAGACAGGTCCGGGCCGGCGGGCCGTGGGGAGCGAGGTCGAGCAGGTCGCGGCAGCGGGCCCGCGCGGCCTGCTCGCGACCGATGGCCGTCAGGGCTCGGAACGAAGCCTCGAGTGCCGCGAGATGTCGTCGAGGCGGCAGTCGCCCACTCGAGATCGCCAGCGCGAGATCCCTCTCGGCTTCGGCAGGTCGTCCGACCCTGAGCAGAGCCTGCCCCCGATAGAGCAACGCGGCGAGGCGATAGGGACGACCTCGAAGCCGGACGAAGGGGTCGAGGGCTTCGATCACGGGTTCGTCCTCCCCGCGGGCCATCAGATCCAGCGCCTGCCGAAAACGCTGGTCGCGGCCCCGGGTCAGTCCGGCGATCCGTGCGAGGGCCGCACGCCGGGCGCCGGCTTCGAAGTCTTCCCAGCTCAGGCCGCAGATGGCGCGCAGAGCTTCCGGCCAGGGCTCGCCGCTGCGCAGCCGGTCGACCAGGCGCGGAAGAGCCCGCGGTCCGCCCACTTCCTCGAGCCAGGCGATGGCCAGAGCATCTTCAGCGTAGTCGGTCCAGTGGTGGTCGGTGGCCAGACCATCGATGATGCTTGCCGCGTCCCTCCCGGGGGTCCAGGCCACCGCGCGTTCCAGCTTGTCATCGGTCTGTCCGGCGACCTCCACCGCAATGCCTTCGTCGAGCCATCGAGGGATCGTGCCGTAGACTTCGCCGAGTTCCCGGGCCAGCACGGCGTGCACGACCTCGTGGGTGATCACCGGTGTCAGCTCGGCGATGCCGAGAACGAAGGGTGCGGGATCGATCTGGATTTCCGGCGTGCCTCCCGATGAAAAGTGCACGGTGCGAGCCCACTGACCGGCGGGGCGATCACTGTTCGAGTCGCTGTCACGGAACCGATAGCCAAAAGCTGCGGCATCCGCCGGAACTTCGAGACGGGCGGAGACGATGGCGGTCGCTGCCCGCAACGCGGCAGCGAATTCCCGGCCCACTTCCGCCAGGCGGGGATCGTCTGCCAGGCGTCCGCGATAGGTCAGCAAGGCCGTGGGCGGACCGTCCGCCCCGGGCGAAGGCGCCGGACTGCACGCTCCTGCCAGCAGCCACGCGGCGAGCATTCCACAGATCGCTGCGGCACGGTGGGCGATGCGCTGGGCGTCGACGGGCCTCACGACAGTGCTTCCCCCGGGAGCCTTCCCGCCGGCGATTATTCACCAATGCGGGTGGCGATGATATCGAGACTGGCGCTGCCCGAAGGTTGCACTCGTACTCGCGCCTTGCCTGCCCGCAAGCCACTGTCCTCCAGGCGCAGGGTGTAGCGCCCCGGTGCTGCGAGCACCAGCGGCAGGGAAAACGATCGCTGGCCGGCGGGCACCACGCCCCTCAACCGCGAGATCACACTGCCCCGGCTATCGATGATCTGCACCTCGAGTTCGACCTGGCGGATGCCCAGGATCGAGCGGATCGGCCTGTCGAGGCGCACGTCGATACGGCCGCGGAGCCCCTCGAGCCGCGCGGTGACGTCGATCGAGCGGCGGGCGGAGAGGCCCAGCCGACTGGCGCGAACGTCGAAGCGGGTCGTCGCCTCGAAGAGGTGTGCCGGCGCCGACGCCAGTGTGGCCTCGGAGTCTTGCGGCACCCATCGGGCCGGCACACCTCTTC
>JALTMS010000728.1 GCA_027001345.1 Acidobacteriota bacterium
GGGGGTGAGGGGCGGTAGGCGAGCACCCGCCTGTTGCAGGAGCCGGCGAACGACTTCCAGTGGCAGGCCGATGACGTTGGTGAACGAACCCTCGAGCCGTTCGACGAACCAGGCGCCCGCGCCCTGCACCGCGTAGGCGCCGGCCTTGTCCACCGGCTCCCGACTCGCAGCATAGCGCCGGATTTCCTCGGCATCGAGCCGGGCGAAGCGCACCCGCGTGGTGGAGTGATCTTCCAGCACTCGGCCTTCGGGCAGGATCAGGGCGACTCCCGTACAGACATCGTGCCAGCGACCGGAAAGGCGGCCGAGCATCCGTTCGGCGGCGCCGGCATCGGCCGGCTTGCCCAGGGCCTGCCCGTCGATGAAGACCAGGGTGTCGGCGGCGAGCACCATCTGCTGCGGACGCAACCGGTGGGCGGCCAGTCCCTTGCGCCGGGCCAGCCGGCAGACGTCTTGTGCCGGGGCGAGGGCGGGGTCGGGGGTCTCGTCGATGTCCACCGGCAGCACTTCGAATTCGAAGCCGACGGAGGCCAGCAACTCCCGGCGTCGCGGCGAGGCGGAGGCAAGGATCATCGGAGGCTGGGGCTGGGAAGACATGGGGGCATTATCGCGGAGTTCGAGGCGAGTTGGTCGGCTTTTTGCGGTGGCCCCGAGCGGGCTTTATTCTCCACACTGATCGGGTAGATCCCGATCCGAGGTTCGCCTTGCTGCTGAGGTTTCCCGGCCATACGACGATGATGCGACCGCCACTCGGCGGGCAGGAGGCCTTGCGGCTGGCGGGCTGCGTGGCGTTGCTCCTGCTCCTGGCCGTCTCAGCGGCTCCCGCAACCGAGCGGCAGCCGGATCTGGTCATCTTTTTCAGCGGCGGGATCGAGGGCTTCATCGACCAGTGTGGCTGCTCCCGCTTCCCGATGGGAGGGCTCGGCCGGCGGGGCGGCTATATCCGCAAGGTGCGCCGTCGCTGGCCCGGCGCTACCAGCGTCCTGCTCGACGTGGGCAACTTCTCCGATCGGCCCGGCCTGGTGGGGGACATCAAGACCCGGGGCCTGGTTCGGGGCATGAACTACCTCGGCTACCGCCTGGCCGCAGTTGGAGAGCGGGACCTGGCGGGGGGACTCGAGCACTTCGAGAAGGTCACCGCGGAAGCCGAGTTCCCGCTGATTTGCGCGAATCTGGTGCGGGAGGACACCCGCATCCCCCTGCTCCCCCCTGCCACACTGCTGG
The DNA here is from genome assembly GCA_027001345.1 of Acidobacteriota bacterium. Lineage (GTDB taxonomy): Bacteria > Acidobacteriota > Polarisedimenticolia > J045 > J045 > JALTMS01. Next base: position 1,225 of record JALTMS010000728.1, read on the forward strand.
TGGCCGGCAAGCTGAAGATCGGCGTCGTGGGCCTGATGCGGCACAATCCCGCACTGAGGCTGAAACTGCCGGGTGGGGGATACGCGATCACCGCTCCTCCATATCCTGCGTTGGACAACGCGCTGACTGCGCTGCGGGGGCAAAGCGACCTGATCGTGCTGCTCGCGGCGATGCCCCTCGAGGACGTGCGGCTGTTGACGCGGCGAGCCCGAGAGGTCGAGTTGGTTCTCGGTGCCTTCGGCCCTCGGGCGACACCTCGGGCGGTGATCGATGGGCGCGCGAGGATCCTCTACGTGGGCGATCAGGGCAAGAACCTGGGCCAGGTGAACATCTATCGCAGCTCTTCGGGCAACCTCTCCTTCGAGCCCCTGCTGGTCCAGATCAACGAGAAGATTCCAGCGGACGCGACTCTCGAGCAAATGGTGGTGGAGACTCTGGCCGATGCCCAGGACGCCGAGCGGGCCACGCTGACGGCGATGGATCCGAGCGGCGAGGGAGGAACCGGAGCCTACCTCGGCGCTGGGGCCTGCGCGGCCTGCCACAGCGCCATCGTGCAGGAATGGTCCTCGTCACCCCATGCTCTGGCACTCGAGAGCCTCAAGCGGGAGCCCAACGGAATGCGCCCCGCCTGCATCGCTTGCCACGTCACGGGCCATGGCCAGGTAGGCGGCTGGGTCGATCAGCGCACCACGCCGCACCTGGCAGGAGTCGGCTGCGAGGCTTGCCACGGCCCCGGAGCGAGTCACGTGGCCCATCCTGAGCGGCCCTACGGCCGGATCTCTCTGCCGACCTGTACCGGCTGCCACACCGTCGAACTCGATCCAGACTTCAACTACTACGGTGATCTCCCCCTCGTTTCCCACTGAGAGGTGGCTCCGAAGGGAACAGCTCCCCTCACGGAGAGCCAAAAAAGAACTGGCCCGCCGGGGGGAGCCGGCGGGCCAGCGTGCAATTGGGAGGAGGTCGGTTTAGGAG
>JALTMS010000729.1 GCA_027001345.1 Acidobacteriota bacterium
GTGACATCCAGGATGTCATCCGGTCGGCTGTCGGCGGAATGAACATCACCTGGACCGTCGAGGGTCTCGAACGCTACCCGATCAACATTCGCTACCCCAGGGAACTGCGCAACGATGTCGAAAACCTGCGGGAAATCCTCGTCGCCACCCCCACCGGCGCCCAGGTACCGATCTCTCAACTCGCGACGATCTGGGTCCGCCAGGGTCCGCCGAGCATCAAGTCTGAAAACGCTCGACCGAATGCCTGGGTCTATGTCGATCTCAGGGGCATCGATGTCGGCACCTGGGTGGCGCGAGCCAAGAAAGCCGTCGAGGAGAACGTCGAACTGCCCAACGGTTACACGATTTTCTGGTCGGGGCAGTACGAGTACATGGAACGAGCCAAAAAACGACTGGTGGTGATCGTTCCCATCACGCTGCTGCTGATCTTCATCATCCTCTACTTCAATACCGACTCTCTGATCAAGACCGGCATCGTGCTGCTGGCGGTGCCGTTCTCGATCGTCGGCGCGGTCTGGCTGCTTTATTTCCTGGGCTACAACTGGTCGATTGCGGTGTGGGTCGGCATGATTGCGCTGGCGGGCCTCGACGCAGAAACCGGCGTGGTGATGCTGCTCTATCTCGACATCGCCTGGGAGCGCTGGCGGTCCGAGGGCAAGATGGTCACCCGGGCCGATCTCGTCGAGGCTGTCGACCACGGCGCCGTTCAGCGCATCCGGCCGAAGATGATGACCGTCGCCGCAACGCTTTTCTCTCTGGTGCCGATTCTCTGGGCCACGGGCAGCGGCGCCGACGTGATGCGTCGTATCGCGGCGCCGATGATCGGCGGCGTCGTTACCTCCTTCGTCGGGGAGCTGATCGTTTACCCGGCTGTCTTCTTTATCTGGCGATCGATCGGGCTCGGCTCGGTCCGAAAGTCGGTTTCCACCAACCCATGACTCGCAATGGCGGCCACGCGCCGCCCGGAGGCACAGCATGAAAACCAAGGTTGCACTGATCACGATCCTCGTTCTCTCCCTTCTCCCTGCCGCCTGGGCCCACGGAGACAAGCACGGCGGCGGACATCACAAGATGATGAAGACCGCGTTCTCCGAGTTCATGGAGCACTACGAGGCGATTCGTCTGTCGCTGCTCTCCGACTCGCTCGACGGCGTGGGCGACCACGCCAAGGCGATCAGCAAGCGCGCGCGCCGACTGGCCAGCGCCTTCGACGCGGAGATGGCTGGAGTCGCCAAGGACAAGGGGCCCGAGATCAAGGCTCTGATGCCGAAGCTCCGCGCTCAGGCCGATGCCCTGGCCAAGTCGACGGACCTCCGGTCGGCCCGTGACGCCTTCGCGCCGCTTTCCGAATCTTTCGTCAACTACCGTAACGCTGCGACGGGCGACAAGCCGGCCGTCGCTTTCTGCCCGATGGCCAAGCGTTCCTGGCTGCAGCCCAAGGGCCAGATCGGAAACCCCTACGGTGGCACGAAAATGCCCCGCTGCGGCCAGTTCATCTAGAACTGAGGCGCCGCTCGAGGGAGGGGTCCTGCCAGGGACCCCTCCCCCGATCCACTGGAGGAACTCCCCATGCAATGGCTCGAAACGGTCTCGTCGCTTCCTAACCTGCATCCGGCGCTGGTGCACTTTCCGATCGTCCTGCTGATGCTGGCGGCCGCCCTGGATGCAGGTTCTGTTCTCGTCCGCCGGTGGTCGTCATGGAACTCCCTGGCATCGATCACCTACTTGCTCGGGGGCCTGGCAGCCTGGATCACGTATTTTTCGGGACGCTCCGCAGCCGATGGCCTCGGCATGGTGCCCGCGGCGGCCCAGAGCGCTCTGGCGCGCCACGCCGACCTGGGCTGGTGGGTGGTGGCGGTGGCCACGGCCGTTGCCCTGCTCAAGGCGCTGCAGCTCGGGGGCCTGGGCCTCTCGAGTCTGACAAAACATCCAGCATTCCGATTCGCCACCTTCGCGGCCGGACTGGCGGGTGTCGCACTCGTCGGCCTGACGGCGGACAGGGGCGGCGCGCTCGTCTATCAACACGGCCTGGCCGTCGCCACGGTGGAAAGCCCATCAGGCTCGAGTCCGGAGTCCTCCGGCCAGCAAGCGGCCGGCGAGACGGGAGTCATGATCGACGACGATGGAACCCTGGAATGGATGCCGGGGATCGGAGCTTCCCTCGAGGGAGCACTCGAGCTGGCGGATCCTGCGACGGCTTCCAATCTGAGGGTCGTGGCCGGTGATCCTGGAGCGGGCGTTCTGCTCGAAGCGGGAGGCCGCTCGATCCTGCTCTTCGCCCCACAGTACGGCGACCTGCAGGCCGAGCTGCGGCTCGATCTTTCCGGATTCCGCGGAAAAGTGGCTCTACTGCACCAGTTCTCGAGTGTCGAGTCCTACGGAGCCTTCGTCGTCGATACCGCCGCCGGGCAGGCGAGCCTTCAGGAAGTCCAGGGCGGAACGACCAACTCCCTCGACCAGCAGCCCTTCGACGTACCGCTCGACGAGACGGTGACCCTCGCCGTTTCTTGCGCCGGATCGCACCGCAAGGGCTTCGCCAACGGCGATCTGGTGGTCCACGGCCACACGGACGCCCGTCCTCCGGGACCGGTCGGTCTGTTGATCGACGGAGAGGGGCAGATCCGGATCCTGGAAGCCGCTATCTTCCCTCTTTGATCTGGCGATGGCGGAAGCAGCCCACCAGGTGGTCGTTGACCATCCCGGTGGCCTGCATGTGAGCGTAGACGATGGTCGGCCCGACGAAGCGGAATCCTCGCTGTTTGAGATCCCGGCTGATCTTCTCGGCCAATGGTGTGGTGGCAGGCAACTCGGCCATCGAACGCCAGCGGTTTTGGATCGGCCGACCCTCGACGAAGGACCAGATGTAGGCGTCGAACGAGCCCCACTCCTCCTGCACGGCGAGAAAGGCTCGCGCGTTGCCGATACTCGCCTCGATCTTGAGCCGGTTGCGAATGATTCCTGGATCGGCCAGCAGGCGGCGAACGCTGGAAGCTCCGAAGCGAGCGACCTTCTGCGGATCGAAGTCACGGTAGGCCCTGCGATAACCCTCGCGGCGTTTGAGAATCGTCAGCCAGCTCAGCCCCGCCTGGGCTCCCTCGAGAATGAGGAATTCGAAGAGCTTGCGGTCATCGTGGACCGGCACACCCCACTGTTCATCATGATAGGTCACGTAGATCGGATCCTGACCGCACCAGGGACAGCGCTCGAGTCGGGCCGGTTGCCGGTCGCTCATTTCAACTTCTCCTCGTCTCATGGGCGATTCTACGCCGATGCTCGACGGGCTGTTGCCCGCGAGAATCCGAAGATAGAAACAAGACGCAAGGCGTCATTAAGCCTACCCCATTCATGCGCCTTCGGGCCGAGCGCCGTGTTCGGGCCCACGGGGGCCGCGGAGACCGACCATCGCGGCGGGTCGGAAGAAGGGTCGATGAACGGGGGTAGCCCCAGGCACCCGCCCGAAGGCCCCAATGGCTTCGCCAAGTTGATGGCCGGCCGCAGAATTCAACTCGTAGACATCTCCCTGGAGAACGTTCCCCCTTGACTTGGCGCCCAGCGCCACCACAATTGCTTGCGTGATTCCAGACGATTGCGAGATACATGCAACACGAGCACCATCAGTCTCATCATTCCGTGCGACATCCCGTACGACATCGACGAGCAGAAAGGCCTTCGCCATGACGGCAACTACGACGACTGTACTTGCAGGCACTGCAACCCAGCCCCGGCACCCTCGGGGCTCACGAGCCCGCGTCCTGCTCTCCAGCGTCTTCGGCCCCTACGCCCAGGATGACGAGTACGGCAGCCGTGCGATCAACCCGATGGAGCTGTACCACAACCAGGTCACTCGCGTACAGGGCGGCTTCTCGCTGCGGATGTTCCATCGTTCCTGGGGCCTGATGCTGATCCAGGCCAATATCGAGGCCCCATGCACCCTGCTCGATTTTCCTACGCTCGATCGCTTCGTCGAGGAGATCACCAGCCACCAGTACGACATCGTCGGCATCGGGGCGATCATCCCCAACGTGGAGAAGGTGCGCAAGATGTGCGAGCTGGTGCGCACCCATCTGCCGCAGGCGACGATCGTCGTCGGTGGCCACGTGGCCAACATCCCCGACATCGCCGAACGCATCGATGCCGATCACATCGTCCGTGGCGAGGGCGTCAGTTGGATGCGCCGTTTCCTCGGCGAGGATGATCGTCGGCCCCTGCGACACCCGCGCATCGTCTCCGGCATGGGAGCCCGAGTGATGGGCGTGCGGCTGCGGGAGAACCCCGAGGATGTCGCTGCGACCGTGATCCCCTCGGTCGGCTGCCCGCTGGGTTGCAACTTCTGCGCGACGTCAGCGATGTTCGGCGGCAAGGGCAAGTACGTGCACTTCTACGAAACCGGCGATGAGCTGTTCGAAGTCATGTGCGCCCTCGAGGCCTCGATGAAGGTGCGCTCGTTCTTCATGATGGACGAGAACTTCCTCTTCCACCGCAAGCGCGCCCTGCGGCTGCTCGAGTTGATGGTCGAGCACGACAAGTCATGGGCTCTGTACGTCTTCAGCTCGGCCAACGTTTTGCGGAGATACACTCTCGAGCAGCTCGTCCAACTCGGCATCTCCTGGATCTGGATGGGGCTCGAGGGCGAGGACGCCAACTACTCCAAGCTCAACGGGATCGACACCCGCGATGTCGTCCGCCAGCTCCAGGCCCACGGCATCCGGGTCCTGGGCTCGACGATCATCGGCCTCGAAGAGCATCGACCGGAAACGATGGAGAGCGTGATCCGTCACGCCGTCAGTCACGACACCGAATTCCACCAGTTCATGCTCTACACACCGGTTCTCGGCACGCCGCTGCACGCCGAGTTCAAGGCCAAGGGGCGACTTCTCGATACCAGCGAGTTCCCGGAATGCGATACTCACGGCCAGTTCCGCTTTTCCTTCAAGCATCCCCATTTCCGGAACGGCGAGGAAGGCGAGTATCTCCTGCAAGCTTTCCGCACCGACCTGGAAGTCAACGGGCCGAGCATCGTGCGCGTCGCTCGCACCCTGCTGCAGGGCTGGAAGCGTCACAAGAACCATCCGGATCCGCGGGTACGCCGGCGTTTCGTCTGGGAGGTCCGGGACCTGGCGGTGACCTATGCCGGCGCCCTGTGGGCCGCTCGGCGCTCGTTCCGCTCCAACCCGACCGTCAGCGAGAAGATTTCGCGCGTACTGCGTGAACTCTACCGGGAGTTCGGCGTCAAGTCGCGCCTCGCCGCCCCCCTCCTCGGACGCTACCTGAGATTCACCATCACGCGCGAAGAGCGGCGTCTGGCCCGCGGCTGGACCTATGAGCCGAAGACCTTCCGCGAAACATCGGCCCTGTTCGTCGCTCCTGTCGGCGAGTCCGAGCGGCAGGTGATGGTCCCCAGCACTTCCTGACCGAATCGCCCGTCTTCCCTTCGCGCCCATCTCGCGGTACCTTCACCCACGGGTGGAGGGAACAATGGTGAACTCGGACAGATACACGAACCTCGGCCATACACCACGAGCGCGGCGCGCGAGCTGGCTGCTGGTCGGGCTCCTCGCAGCCCTGCTTGCCGCTCCCGCGGACGCCGATGCGCGGCGCGTCAGCTCGTACAACACCCAGTCCCTCGGCGCGCCGGGAAGCGCGAGCTGGAACGCGCTGGTCGATGTGCTCCGGCGGGTCAATGCCGACGCGGCCACGATCCAGGAAGTGATCGGCGCGACCGACCGGGACAATGTCGGCAACCTGGCCCAGGATGCCGGCTACGCCTACTGGGCCGTCTCGCAGCTTTCGGGAACGCTCTCGGGCAATGAACGTACTGCTGTGCTCAGTCACGCGCCCGTGCTGCGATCCGAGTCCTATTCCGCCGCGGAACTGTCGGGTGACCCGAATGCCAACGACATCACGCGGGACATCTTCGCCGTCTGGCTCGAGGCGAGCCCCGGCCTGGCTCCGTGGATCGTGGTCACCGTGCACCTCAAGGCCGGCACCTCGGACACCAACAAGTTCCGGCGCCAGGTGGAGATCCAGCGCATCGTCCAGGCCCTCGAATTGATCCGTCTCGACGACCCCGGTTCGCCGATCCTCCTCACCGGCGACTTCAACGAGGATCCACGCAACGCGCCTTTCGGCTCGCCGATCTTCGATACGCTGCCTCCCGGCCTGCCAAGTTCCTATCGACTCGGGTCGGACATCACCTTTCCCGTGATCTACGACCCTTACCGGACGCTGGAAGACGCGGGCCTGGCGCGACTCGAGGCGTTCCACGAGGACGATCCCGGCGATCCGGTGACGCACCCGGCCACGTTCCGCATCCTGGACCTGCTGTGGGTCGATCAGCATGCCGCCGCAACGGGAACCGAGGTTTACGACGCCTGCGACGACAACGGCGTCGATGACCCGCCACCGGGTTACTGGCTGCCCAAGAGCGGTGATCCGCTGAACTGCGGCCTGAGCGAGACCGCCTCCGATCATCTCGACATCTTCGGCGATATCGAGCGTCTGCCGGTGGACCAGGACGCCGACGGCATCGACGACAGCACCGACTGCGCCGTACTCGACCCCCAGGCGGGCACACCACCGGAGATCGCCTCATTGATGGCCGAAGCCATCGATGCTGCGACCACCCGCCTGTTCTGGCAAGCCGCTGCGACCGCCGACCGCTACGATATCGCCCGGGGCCTGCTCGGCGCAGCGGACGACTTCGTCTGCCGCAGCGATACCGACGACGACACGACCGATACCGAGTACCTCGAGCCCGCCGTCCCGCCCGCCGGCAGCGGGTGGCACTACCTGGTGCGGGGCATCGACGACGGCTGCGGCGGTGCCGGTCCCTGGGGTTCGGGCGCAGCCGCGGAGACCTGCCCGACTCCCTGATCTCGGCTGGAACCCTCAGACCGAAGCGTGTCTGCGCATGATGAGCTTTTCGATCGTACTCAACAGGCGCTCGACATCGATCGGCTTGCTCAGGTAGCCGTCCATGCCCGCCTCCCTGCAACGACGGTCCTCGCCGGGCATCGCGTGGGCCGTCAGCGCCACGATCGGAATATGCCTTGCGGAGCCGGCCTCGTCGCCACGAATCGCAGCGGTGGCGTCGTAACCGTCCATCTCGGGCATCTGCAGGTCCATCAGCACCAGGTCGAAATCCTCGTCCCGGAACAACCGCAGCGCCTCGACGCCGTTGACTGCCGTGGTCACCTCGTAACCCCTGCGCTCGAGGGTCCGCGAGACCACCAGCGCATTGACCGGGTTGTCCTCTGCGACGAGGATCCGGCGGGCGAGTGGCGCCTGGGAGAGATCGCTGCTCTCGCACCGGGTGGCCGACGTGTCGTCGGCAGCCCGCTCCTCGGCGGCAGCCAGCAGCGGCAACGTGAAGTGAAAGCAGCTCCCCCCTTCCGGTCGGTCGTCGATTTCGAGTCGGCCACCCATCATTCGGGTCAACTGAGAGCTGATCGCCAGTCCGAGGCCGGTACCACCGAACCTCCTGGTGGTGCTTTCGTCGGCCTGGGCGAAGGCCTTGAAGATCTGCTTGCGCTTGGCTTCCGGAACGCCGATGCCCGTGTCGCTGACAGCGAAGCGGACAAGACACGCACCGCCCGTCAGCCCGTCGATCGGCTCGAGGGTCAGCCGAACGAAACCCTTCTCGGTGAACTTGACCGCATTGCCCACGAGATTGACGAGGATCTGTTGCAAGCGGGTGGGATCGCCCATCACTCGCCGAGGAACGCCCTCGGCGATCTCGTGCTCGATGGCCAGCTCGCTGCCCCCGTGGCCGACTTCGAACACGCGCATGGTGGTTTCCACCAGCCGGTGCAGGTCGAACGAGGTGTTCTCCAGGCTCAGCTTGCCGGCTTCGATCTTGGAAAGATCCAGAATGTCGTCGATCAACGTCAGCAGGGTGCGCCCCGAGGAGCGGGCGATTTCGAGGTACTCCCGCTGCTCGGGGCTGAGATCCGTTTCGAGCACCAGCGCCGTCATGCCCAGCGCACCGTTGAGGGGTGTGCGGATCTCGTGGCTGATGTTGGCCAGAAAGCGTTCGTGGGCGGTCAGCGCCAGCTCGGCACGGGATCGCGCCTCTTCGAGCTGCCGGGCGCGCTCTTGCAGCAGCAGGCGATCCGCGTGCACCTGGGTATAGGTCTCGTTGGCCATCCCGGCCTGCATCCAAAGAAAGCCGGAGTAGATCACTGACATCACCGTCAGAATCCACATCTCCTGCTCGGCACGAAACAGGGGTGCAACGACCAGCGGCAGCATGATCAACATCACGTAGAGCCGGGACAACCACAAAGTCGGCGCCAGGGTATTGACCGCGCCGGCACACAGTCCCGTCGTTGCCACCAGGAAAATGCTCATTCCCTGGGAAAAGCCCCAGCCATGGATCATCGCCGCGGAAAGGACGCTCCACAGCAGCGCTGCGAGGATCGCACCCGCATCGAAAACCCGGCGCCAGAGCAAGTGGTGCTCGGCATACAACGCGAAGCCGTCAATCACCCAGGCCAGACGAAACAGGGAGAGAGTGAAGGCCAGCGGCAGAACGACTGCAGCGATCAACGGTAGGGGGTCGCCGTGAATCCGAGCCACCATGAAGGTGACGACCACGAGAATGGCATAGACGACGACGCTCCCTCGCGCCCGACGAGCGAGATCCAGGTCTGCAATCTGCTGTAGCGTCTCGCCGAACCCGACGCCGAAGGGCGCAGGATCGGCTCGCTGGTCGTCTTTCCGAATAGCCCCGGTCTCCTGCGCCACTCGAGCAGCGATTCCAGCTCGGCGAAACAGCTCGATCCCCAGCACTGTCCCGGTTCCGTGCCCCACGAATATGGAGCCCGGCCCCCGAGCCAGGCAAGCAACCCGAAT
>JALTMS010000730.1 GCA_027001345.1 Acidobacteriota bacterium
GCGTGGGGGCCACGGTGGTGGTCGAGAAGGAAGGGGGCGGGTGGGAGTGCGGCGAGGAGATCTACCTCGAGATCCGGCCGGTGTTTGCCGGTCACGATCCGCGGGCCAACGCGGTCCATGGCCTCGATCTCGATCGCCTCTCCCGGGAGGGACTCGAGCCCCGGGCGGCGATGGAGGCGCTGGTCGACTTCGTCGGTCGGACCCGCCGTGAGGGTACCGAGGCGGTGTTCGTCGGTCACGTTGCAGTCTTCGACTGGATGATGGTGGCCTGGTACTTCGCCTGGTGCGGACTGGCCAACCCTTTCGGCTACAAGGGCATCGACACCAAGTCCCTGGCGATGGGGGCGCTGGGACTCCCCTGGCTCGAGACCTCGCGGGAGACCCTCGAGGATCTGCTCGGCATCGAGCACCAGGATCCCGACACGGTACATCGGGCCGACGCCGATGCCCGGGCCCAGGCCCGATTGCTGATCGCTCTGCTGGAGAGGGCTGGTCAGCGGCGGTGAAAGGCGGTGGGATGGGAGGTGACTCCCCGGTTGGTCGCGGCCGCGCGGCGTTCAAGGCCGGCGGGCTGCTGCTCTTCATCGTGGGTGCGCTGGCGGCAATGCGTCTGACGCCCGTGCTGGACTCTCTGACTCCGGAAGCTCTCCGTCGCGGTCTCGATGGCTTCGGCCCGTGGGGGCCACTGCTCTTCGTGCTGCTCTACGCGGCGGGGGTGTGCCTGTTCATACCCGGTACGCTGCTGACCGGGCTCGGTGCGGCTCTGTTCGGCCCGTGGTGGGGTTTCGTCTACGTCTGGTGCGGGGCCATGCTGGGAGCCAGCGGGGCGTTCTGGATCGGTCGCTCCCTGGGCCGGGACTTCGCCGCCGCGGTGATCGGCGAGCGTCTGATCAAGTACGACCAGGCCCTCGAGCGCAACGGCCTGGCCACGGTGCTCTACCTGCGGCTGATTTACTTTCCGTTCACTGCGATGAACTTCGGCATGGGCCTGACCCGGGTGCGCTTCGCCGACTACCTGCTCGGCACGGGGCTGGGCATCCTGGTGGGCACCTTCGTCTTCACCTTCTTCATCGGCACGCTCGAGAAGGTGTGGGCCTCGGGGGCCTGGGAGGAGCTGCTGTCGGGAAAGGTGCTGTTTTCGCTGGCACTTTTCGTCGGCTCGTTCTTCATTCCCCGCCTTGTTCGGCGGATCAGGAGCTGAAGCAGGTCCGATCCGCGGCTGCCCGGAGATTGCCGGCGAACCGTTGGAGTCCAATTGTATCCAGGAGGGCCAATCCGGATAATCCAGGAGCGCTTCGGTTGCGGGAACACGATCGAAGGGCTGATGAGTCATCTGGGCCAAGGCTCTGATAAAGTGGCTGTAGATTCCAGTAAATCAGGCTGTTTTGGTTGAATCGTGATAGTTATCCCGATATGATGAACGTGGGCTGCCCCCTGATTCGAGCCGGCGATCAGTCGTACCGTCCGGGGGCAGCGAGGAGGCAGCGATGGGGCAGGGTTCGGACGATTCGAAGGCTGTCGCCAGGGCATGCGAGCGCTTCGGCAACCAGGCGGGACGGATGCTCGACGTGCTGCGGGCGGTCGATGCCGAACTGGGCTGTGTCGATGACCAGGCGGCGCAGGAAATCGCCCGCCGCCTCTCGGTCCCCTACGTGGACGTGCAGGGGGTGATTTCCTTCTACTCCTTCTTCTCCTCCGAGCGCCGGGGTCGGACCGTGATCCGGCTCTGCAACGACGTGATCGATCGCCTGCGAGGAGCCGAGCGCGTCGGGCGGGCCTTCGAGGAGGAACTGGGCATCGCTTTCGGTGAGACCACCGCCGACGGCACCATCAGTCTCGAGTGGACTGCCTGCATCGGCATGAGCGATCAGGCTCCTGCCGCCCTGGTGGGGGACGTGGTGCTCACCCGCCTGTCGAGCGACCGCGCCCGGGAAATCGTTCGCGAGCTGCGGCAGCATGGCGATCCGCGCAAGCTGGTGCGCACCCTCGGCGACGGCAACAACGCCCATCCCCTGGTGCGGGCAATGGTGGTCAACCACCTGCGGCAGACCGGCCCGGTGATCTTCGATGGTCTCGAGCACGGCGCAGCCCTGCGGCAAGCCCTGGGCATCTCACCGATGGAGGTGATTCGGGCGGTCAAGGCTGCGCGCTTGCGCGGTCGCGGCGGAGCGGGTTTTCCCACCGGGATGAAG
>JALTMS010000731.1 GCA_027001345.1 Acidobacteriota bacterium
GTCATTCATCTCGCTGCGCGCCGCCCGGCCACCACGGGAGTGCAGGCCCTGATGCGTTCGGGCCGCGACGCGCCGGCGAGTTTCTTGGCCGTCGATCGGCGGGGGACGATCCTTGCCGTCAATCAGCGGATGGTCGAGGAAACGGGCTACAGCGAAGACGAACTACGCGGCCGCCCGCTGGAGTCGATCCTGGTCGATACCGAAGATGCGGCGACCGGTGAGAGCGTCGAGGTCTTCTTCCGCCAGTCGGGACCGACGCGGGGGCAGGCGCTCCGCCTCCGATGCGCCGCTGGCCAGATCGTGGACTTCCTGGTCGATGCCGTTCCCGTGGTTTCCGGTAGCGGAGAAGATGAGTACCTGGCCGTTCTGCGGGACGTCAGCGATCTCAGGCAGGTCGAAAAGGAGTTGCGCGAGGCCAGGAAACGTCTGGAGAAGACCAATGCCGAGCTGAGTTTCTCCTACAATCAACTCGAGCAGACGACCCTCCAGGCGACCGAGATGGCCCGCCGCGCGGCGGAGGCTGCCGAGGCCAAGGGCGCCTTTCTGGCCACCATGAGCCACGAGATTCGCACGCCGATGAACGGGATCATCGGTATGACCGATTTGCTGCTCGACAGCGATCTGGATCCCGAGCAGAGAGACTACGCGCTGACCGTGCAGAGTTGCGGACGTACGCTCCTGACTTTGATCAACGATATCCTCGACTTTTCCAAGATCGAGGCCGGCAAGGTCGAACTCGAGGTCATCGATTTCGATCTGCGAGCGACGATCGACGATGTCGTTCAGCTTCTCGCGCCGAAGGCTGCGGGAAAGGGAATCGAACTGGCGTGTCTCGTCGATCCGGAGGTTCCCGCCGCGCTGCGGGGCGATCCGGGGAGATTGAGACAGATCCTGCTCAATCTCGCCGGCAACGCCATCAAGTTCACCGAGCGGGGGAGTGTTCTGATCGGCGCGAGCCTGGCCTCTCGCCGCGGTCAGCTCACAGAGCTGCGTTTCGAGGTGGTGGACACGGGAATCGGTGTACCCGCTCAGCGACAGGAAAAGCTGTTCCGCTCGTTCAGCCAGGTCGATGCCTCGACGACCCGCAAGTACGGGGGGACCGGGCTCGGTCTGGCGATCTCCAAGCAGCTCGTGCAGTTGATGGGAGGCGAGATCGGCGTGGTCAGTGAAGAGGGCAAGGGATCGACGTTCTGGTTCACGGTTGTCCTCGGTGCAGCTTCCGAACCCGCCTCGACCTCCGTCCGACTCTCGGAACTCGAGGGCAAACGCATCCTGGCCGTCGATGGCCAGCCGCTGAATCGGCGGATCCTGGCCAGCCAGCTCGAGGCCTGCGGCTGCCGGCACGAGGAGATCGGCGGCTTCGACCGGGCGCTCGACGCCCTCCGGCGGGCTGCAGCGGGTTCGGAGCCCTTCTCTGCCGTGCTGATCGCCGAGGAAATCGGTGGCTCGGCCAGCGGTGAGCAGCTCGGCGAGACGATCAAGGCCGACGAAGAGATCGGCGATCTCCCCCTGATCTTCCTCGCCGATCAGGGGCAGCGGGGTGATGCCGCTCGGATCAAGGAACGGGGCTTTGCCGGCTACCTGGCCCGGCCGATCAAGCACTCGCAGTTGCGCGATTGCCTGGCGATGGTGCTCGGCGCCCACGAGTCCGGCACGAGCGACGAGGTCGGTCTCGTCACACGCCACACGATTCGCGAGACCTTCTGCAGGGCGGCGACGGTGCTGCTGGCCGAAGACAACCTGGTCAATCAGAAGGTGGCCCAGCGGATGCTCGAGAAGATGGGCTATCGCTCGACCGTCGTCTCCGACGGTCGCCAGGCTCTCGAGGCTCTGCAGCAGGGCGATTACGATATCCTGCTGACCGATGTGCAGATGCCGGTGATGGACGGCTACGAGCTGACCCAGGCGATTCGCCGGCAGGAGCAGGATGGCCGGCGGCGCCTGCCGATCATCGCGATGACCGCTCATGCCATGCGAGGTGATCGAGAAGAATGCCTGGCGGCGGGAATGGACGACTACGTCAGCAAGCCCGTCGATCGGGAGGAACTGGCCCGGGTCATCGAAAAGCACACGACCCGGGCGGCAGAGGTTGTTCCTACGACTCCTTGAGTGCTGCAATCAGTTCGACGATCGCCTTCTTGCCGTCTCCGAACATCATCAGCGTGTTGTCCATCGCGAACAGCGGGTTGGGGATTCCGGCGAAGCCCGGCGAGAGCGAACGCTTGACGACGACCACGGTGCGGGCCTTGTCCACGTCGATGATCGGCATGCCCGCGATTGGGCTCGATGGATCGGTGCGGGCGACGGGGTTGACCACGTCGTTGGCACCGATGACCAGGGCCACGTCGGCTTGCTCGAGGGTCGGGTTGATCTCGTCCATCTCCTTGAGCTTGTCGTACTCGATGTCGGCTTCGGCAAGCAGCACGTTCATGTGGCCGGGCATCCGTCCGGCGACCGGATGGATCGCGAACTCGACGCTGCAACCGCGGGATTCCAGCAGGTTGGTCAGATCTCGAACGGCATGCTGGGCCTGAGCGACCGCCATCCCATAGCCCGGCACGATCACCGCGCGCTGAGCGCTGTCGAAGAGCATCGCCACCTCTTCGGGACTGGCCGACTTGACGTTGCCTCCGTAGACATCGTCGGCGGAGGGGCCATCGGCCGCCGGTCCGAGGACGCCGAAGAGTACGTGGGTCAGTGAGCGGTTCATCGCCTTGCACATGATGCTGGTCAGGATCACCCCCGACGCGCCGACCAGCGAGCCGGAGATGATCAGCACGTTGTTGTTCAGCACGAAACCCGTGGCCGCGGCGGCCAGACCCGAGTAGGAGTTGAGCAGAGCGATGACCACCGGCATGTCGGCGCCGCCGATGGGGATCACCAGCAGGATCCCGAGCAGTGCCGAGATCCCGCAGACGGTCCAGTAGGCGACGATGTCGGTCGGGTCGCTGACCAGCCAGACCGAAGCTCCGACCGTGGCCAGGGCGACGAGAGCGTTGAGCGGCTTCTGACCGGGAAAGATCACCTGGCTACTGGGAAAGAGCTTCAGGCCCTGCAGTTTGCCGAAGGCCACCACGCTGCCGGTGAAGGTCACCGCGCCGATCAGCCCAGAGGCCGCCGTGGCGATGATCATCTGCAAGCCCGGAGGTGCCTGGCCGCGTAGCACGATGGCCAGCGCACCGCCGGCGACGAGTACCGAGGCGATACCACCGAAACCGTTGAAGATGGCTACCATCTGGGGCATTGCCGTCATCTGCACGCGGGCTGCGGCGACGGCGCCGATCAGACCGCCGACCACGATTCCGGCCAGGATCACGCGGAAATCCAGCCCTTTGGCCAGCAGCGTGGCGAGGGCTGCGAGCAGCATGCCCATGGCTCCGAGGAAGTTGCCGCGTACGGCCGTGCGCGGATGGGTCAGCCCCTTGATGCCCAGGATGAAAAGGATCGAGGCGACCAGGTAGGCCAGATTGACCAGCCCCGTGTCGATCAGAAACTCGTTGCCCATGGCTCTCAGCCCTTCTTCCGGAACATGTCCAGCATGCGGTGGGTGACGAGGAAGCCGCCGACCACGTTGATCGTGGCGAAGACCAGCGCCAGGAAGGCGAGCACGGTGGTGACCGTGTCGTTGCTCGTGGAGGCCGAGAGGATGGCGCCCACGATGGCGATCCCGGAGATCGCGTTGGAGCCGGACATCAGCGGCGTGTGCAGCGTCGGCGGCACCTTGGTGATGATCTCCCAACCGACGAAGATCGCCAGCGCAAAGATCGTCAGCAGCAGGATCAGCAGTTCCATGGAGCCTCCTATTCCTTGTCGCCCGAGGGTGGGGCGAGGAGTCCTTCGAGGCGGGCGTTGACCAGCTTCCCGTCCCGGGTGAGCAGAGTGTCGCGGATCACTTCGTCTTTGGTGTCGATCGTCAGATTGCCTTCCTTGTCGAGCAAGGTCCGGAAGAAGGTGACCAGGTTCTTGCCGTACAACTGACTGGCGTGGTAGGCCATTTCGGCGGGCAGGTTCGTCGGGCCGTAGATCGTCACTGCGTGGACCTCTCGCACCTCGTCGGGAACGGTCAGCTCGCAGTTGCCCCCACGCTCGGCAGCCAGATCGACGATGATCGAAGCGGGGCTCATTTGCTTGACCATCTCTTCGGTGACCAGTACCGGCGACTTCTTACCCGGAATGGCCGCCGTGGTGATCACCACCTGGCAGTCGGCGACCACACGGGTCATCACTTCCCGCTGCCTGCGGTAGAACTCCTCGCCGAGTTCCTTGGCATAGCCGCCCTTGTCCTCTGCCGAGGAGGCCTCCAGTTCGAGTTCGACGAACTTGCCGCCGAGGCTCTCGACCTGTTCCTTGACCGCCGGGCGCACGTCGTAGGCATGCACCACCGCTCCGAGACGCTTGGCCGTGGCGATCGCCTTGAGTCCCGCGACACCGGCGCCGATGACGAAGACGTGGGCCGGGGCCAGGGTCCCGGCGGCGGTCATCTCCATCGAAAACAGGCGTGGCAGGGCATTGGCGGCCAGCAAGACGGCCTTGTAGCCGGCGACCATCGCCTGTGAGGAGAGCACGTCCATACTCTGGGCGCGGGTGATGCGCGGGAGCAGTTCGAGGCCGAAAAGCGTGATTCCGCGGCCGGCGAAGGCCTGGATACGCGCGGCGTTCGACAGCGGGTCAGCCAATCCGATCACGATCTGCCCGGCATGCATCGCGTCGAGATCCGCTTCGCCGGTGGCGGGGTTCGCGCCCGGCGTACGGACCTGGAAGATCACCTCGCAGTCGGCGAAGAGGCGGGAGCGATCATCGATGATGGTCGCTCCTTTTTCCGTGTAGTCGGCGTCGGTGTAGCCCGCGGCGAGACCGGCGCCGCTCTCGACGAGGATCTCGACGCCCGCCTTGAGCAGAGGGGCCAGCACTCCCGGGACGAGGGCGACGCGCTTCTCTCCTGGGCAGGTTTCCTTGGGGACTCCAGCTTTCATCGGGGTTCCTTCCTCGGGCCGGGCGGCCCCGGCTGAGCACTCGCGACTTCTTGCCTGGCCTCCGGATGGGGGCCGATGCAGCCCCCTTTTTACTCCATTTCCAGGCGGAGGCGAAAGATGCCGAGGAATGATGCCCGAAGCGAGGCGGCTGCAAAAGGGGGATGGCTGACCGATTATTCAGCCGCGGTCGCCGTGGGCCGGGTCTTTCGCGTCCTTCAGCGGCTGTGCCGGCGGACATGTGGGAGCTTGATCTGGATCAAGAAGCACCTCTTGTCTGCCCCGGTTATCCATGCATGATTAGGTTCCCTTGAGCGGGAAATCATTTCGACCAAGCTGTCATCGACGCCTGTGCGACGCGGGAACGAAGCGAAAGAAGCGGACGATCGGCTTTCGCCGCGGATCTGGTTTGCGAGGGGCGAGTGTGGCGGCGCGCGCTGGGTGAAAGCCCCGGGGCCTGGAAACCATGGAATCTGATCGCCGTTTCGTATTTCCGAAGTGGGCTAACCATATCAGGACGATCATCGGCCTGGCCCTGGTCGGTGGGCCGGTCTATCTCGTCGTGGTCGTCTGGTTGGGCTTTTCTCCCAAGACGATCAATGCCGGATACCAGCCCGTCCAGCCGGTGCCGTACTCCCACGCGCTGCACGTCGGCAAACTCGGGATCGACTGCCGTTACTGCCACAACACCGTCGAAGTGGCGGCCAAGGCTGCGATTCCGCCGACGCAGACCTGCATGAACTGCCACCAGCGCGTTCGGGCGACCAGCGAGAAGTTGGCTGTCGTTCGCCAGAGCAACGCTACGGGCGAGCCGATCCCCTGGGTTCGGGTTCACGATTTGCCCGACTACGTTTATTTCAACCACTCGGCCCACGTCACCCGCGGCGTGGGCTGCGTGGAGTGCCATGGCCGGGTGGATCGCATGGAGGAGGTCCGGCAGGTCGCGCCGCTGAGCATGGGGTGGTGCCTCGATTGCCACCGCAACCCTGATGCTCACCTGCGCCCCCCTCGATACGTCACCCAGCTCGACTGGGCGCCCGAGGAGGATCGGGCCGAGGTCGGCCGCCAGGTGCGGGAAAAGCGCAACATTCAACCTTCCACGGATTGCTCGACATGTCATCGATGAAGAACCCGGTACCCGACAAGAAGTACTGGCGCTCTCTCGGCGAACTCGGAGAGACCGCGGAGTTCCGCCGCTGGCTGGAGAGTGAGTTTCCCGCTGCGATGCCGGAGCTTTCCAGCTCTTCGCGCCGTTCTTTCCTGCGATTGATGGGCGCCTCGATGGCCCTCGCCGGTCTGACCGCCTGCCGCTGGCCGAAGGAGACGATCCTTCCCTTTGCTCGCCGGCCGGATGGGCGCGTTCCGGGCGTGCCCGAGCGTTACGCGACGGTAATCGACGTGGCGGGCGCGGCCTGTGGCCTGCTGGTCACCAGCTACGATGGCCGGCCGATCAAGGTCGAGGGCAATCCTCGCCATCCCATCAGCCGGGGTGCCACCGATGCGCTGGCCCAGGCGGCCGTACTCGAGCTGTACGACCCCGATCGTTCCACCCGCCTGGTCCGGCGGGAGGGCGGGCAGCAGGTCCATCCTTCCTGGAGCGATTTCGACGCCTTCGCCGCTGGAGCCTTCGCCGAGCTGCGCTCCCGCGGCGGCCGGGGGCTGCACGTCCTGAGCGGCGCGAATTCGTCGCCGAGTTTTCAGCGGATGGCGGCGGAGTTCCGCCGCTCCTTCCCCCAGGCCAGGTGGCACGAGTACGAGGCCCTCTCCCGGGACAATGAGCGCCAGGGCGTCCGGATGGCCTTCGGGCAGCCGCTGCGCGCACACCTGCGCCTCGAACGGGCTGCGGTGATCGCCTGCTTCGATGCTGATCCGATCCATGACCACCCGGCGGCGCTGGCCTATGCCCGGGATTTCGCCGACTCGCGGCGGCGGGTCGACGAGAGCGATCCGAGCCGGCTCTACGCGGTGGAAAGCGCCTACTCGCTGACCGGCGCGGTCGCCGACCGGAGGTTGGCGGTCCGACCGGCGGAGGTCGGCCGGATCCTGGTGGCGCTGGCTGGGGAACTGGCCGGCAAGGGCCTGTTTCCCGCAGGGGCTGGTCTTGCTGCCGCGGATCTCGACCCTCGTCTGACCGCTTTTGCGGCGGCGTTGGCGGAGGATCTGGCGGCCCATGCGCCGGAGGTGGTGGTGACGGTCGGCCCCCGGCAGCCGGCGGCGATCCACGCTCTGGCTCACCTGATCAACGACGCCCTCGGTGCGCTCGGCCGGACCGTCACCCTCACCGCGGATCCCGACGATCAGCGCCCGTCCCACTTCGAGGCGATCGCCGAGCTGGCCGCCGCGATCGATGCCGGTGCGGTGGAGACCCTGTTGATCATCGGCGGCAATCCGGCCTACGACGCCCCGGTGGAACTCGGCCTGGCCGAGAAGCTGGGACAGGTCGACCAGACCCTGCGTCTGGGGCTGTACGAGGACGAGACCTCCGAAGTGTGCACCTGGCACCTGCCGATGGCCCATTTCCTCGAGACCTGGGGCGATGCCCGGGCCTGGGATGGCACGGTGAGCGTGGCCCAACCATTGATCGAGCCGCTCTACGGCGGGCGCAGCGCGATCGAGCTGCTCTCATTGCTGACCACCGGCACGCTGAGCAGGGGGCATGCGATCGTTCGCCGTACCCTCGAGGCTTTGCTCGGTGGGACCGGCTTCGAAAAGGCCTGGCGCCGCAGCGTGCATGACGGTGTGGTCGAGGGATCGGCTCTGCCCGAGCTGAAGGTGCGTCCCGCGAAGTCGGCGATCGACGCCCTGCGTCCGGATCTGGCGGCATTGGCGGGCTCCACCACCGGGGAGGGCGGCATCGAAGTGGTCTTCACCCGGGGGGCGACCTTCGACGGTCGCTACGCCAACAACGCCTGGCTGCAGGAACTGCCCGATCCGCTGACCAAGCTGACCTGGGACAATGCCCTGCTGCTCGGGCCTTCCACAGCAGAGGCCCTCGGGGCCGAGCACGGTGAGATGGTGGCCCTCGAGGTGGAGGGTCGGCGTCTGGAAGTGCCGGTCTTCGTTGCCCCCGGCCAGGCGCGAGGTACGGGCGCCCTGGCTCTCGGCTACGGCCGTCGCAAGGCTGGCCGGGTCGGCGACGGCGTGGGGGTGGATGCCAATATCCTGCGCTCGGCGGCCCGGGCCGGCTGGCTCGAGGCGGTGCGGGTCACCCCCCTCGGGCGAAGCTATCCGCTCTCCTGCACCCAGGACCATTTCGCCATCGACCAGCTCGGTCGAGACGAGACCTCCCGTCGCGTCGGCGAGCTGGTGCGGGAAGCGGATCTGACCGAATACCGCGAGCAGCCCGACTTCGTTCATCACCGGGTCCACGAGATGGAACCGATGTCGATGTGGAAGGAGTGGGAATACGACGGCCACAAGTGGGGCATGGCGATCGATCTCAATACCTGCATCGGTTGCAGTGCCTGTGTCGTGGCCTGTCAGGCCGAGAACAATACCCCCGTGGTGGGCAAACAGCGGGTCGGCGAAGGTCGGGAGATGCACTGGCTGAGGATCGACCGCTACTACAAGGGCGAGCCCGACGAGGCCGGTATCGCCTTCCAGCCGGTGGCCTGTCACCACTGCGAGGATGCTCCTTGTGAGTCGGTTTGCCCGGTGGCGGCAACCGTGCATGACAGCGAGGGCCTCAACGTGATGGTCTACAACCGTTGCGTGGGCACCCGCTACTGCTCGAACAACTGCCCCTACAAGGTGCGGCATTTCAACTACTTCAACTATCACAAGAACCTGACCGAACTCGAAGCGCTGGTGCACAACCCGGAAGTGACGGTTCGTTCTCGCGGTGT
>JALTMS010000732.1 GCA_027001345.1 Acidobacteriota bacterium
CCTGGCGATCACGGCCCACCCCCACTGCGAGGGCTACGACCTGGCCCATCTCTATCACCACGCATGGCGCAGCCAGGACGGTCTGGCCCAGGCGACCCGGGTGCTCTACGCCGGCATTCCCCTGGTAGTCTCGGCGATCTACATGGAGCTTTCCGAGTCCAACTTCGCGGTCGATGTGCTGCCCCGCATCTTCCAGGCCTGGCCGGAGGAAGAGCGCGAAGCCCTGCTCGCCTCCCTGGCTCGCGGCGAGTTGACGAGCCGGGGATCCGACCAGCCCTGCCGCATCCCGGTCGCCGAGCCGGTGCTCGAGGCCCAGCGTGCCCTCTTCGATCTGGCCGACCACCTGATCGGACTGAGCCTGTCCGAGATTCGCACCATTGCCCATCGTCTGGGGGTGCACCGGCCGTTCACCATCGTGCCCAACTGCGCCGACACCTCCCTGTTCACCAGGGGCTGTCGCGAGCGTTTCGTCGAACGCTATGGCGTCGATGATTTCGTCATCTCCGTCGGCCACCTCGAGCCGCGCAAGAACCAGTTGATGCTGCTCTACGCTCTGGCCGACACGGGGCTGCCGCTGGTGATCGTCGGCGCGGCCAACGAGATCACTCGGGACTACCAGGATCTGTGCCGCTACTACGCTCCTGCGGGCACGCTCTTCATCTCACAGCTCGCTCAGCACGAACTCGCCGATGCCTTCGCCGCCGCTCGGGTCCACGCCCTGCCGAGCTGGAACGAGGGGGCGAGCCTGGCCAGCATCGAGGCGGCGATGAGCGGCTGTCGCATCGTGGTCGGCGACCGCGCCGGTGAGTGGGAGTACTACCGAGGTGACGCCTTCTACTGCTCGCCCGCCTCACCCGCCTCGATTCGCCAGGCCGTGCTGATGGCGTGGAACGACGAGGATGACGCTCGCGCTCGTCGACTGTGCGAGCGCTTCGCCGCCGAACACTCCTTCGAGGCCCACGTGACGGCCACCGAAGAGGCCTACGGCAGCGTGCTCTCCGGCACCTGCCAGCCGGCGCTGGCGGAAGGAGCCCAACGATGAGTCAGGCCCGACCTCACGTGCTGCTGACCTACCACGGCTCCACGCCGGCGACCCACATTCGCCAGCTCCAGCCCTTCGAGCGCCTGGCCGCCGAAGGCAAGATCACCTTCGAGCAGCGATCCGTCGCCCAGGTGGGCGAGCGCTGCATCGCGTCGGCCGACGTGATCGTCGCCCAGCGTCTCGAGCATCCTCGGGGGATGGATCTGATGCGGCAGGCTCGGCTGCGCGGTCGGCCGGTGATCTACGACACCGACGACAACTGGATCAGCGGCCCACCCGAATACCATCCGGCCTACCAGTCCTATCGCTCGGTGCTCGTGCGCTCCACCGTCGAACGCTACCTGCGCCTGGCCGACATGGTGACGGTCTCCACGCCCGCCCTGGCCGAGGCCTTCGCCCGCTACAGCCCGTCGATCCGGGTGTTGCCCAACACCATCGATCTCGATGCGGTCCCCCAGCGTGCGGCGGGCTTCTCCGACCGGATCACCATCGGCTATTCCGGCACCCGGACCCACGAGGGCGATTTCGAGATGGTCGCCGGCGTTCTCGAGCGGCTGCACGCCAGGTATTCCCGGCGGCTACGCCTGGTCTTCCTCGGATTCGTTCCCGAGTGTCTGCGCCGGCTCGGTGTGCCGATCGAAGAACTCGGCTTCCAGGACGACTACGCCGCCTACCTGGCGACCCTTTCCCGCTGCGGCATCGACATCGCCCTCGCGCCCCTGCTCGACAATCCGTTCAACGATTGCAAGTCGGCGATCAAGTATCTCGAGTACGGCGCGGTGGGCGCCGCAGGGGTGTACTCCAGAGTGCCGGCCTACAGCCGGGCCGTACACGATGGGCGAACGGGAATGCTGGTCGAGGGGCATCCCGAGGCCTGGCAGCAGGCTCTCGAAGGCCTGATCGAGGATTCCGAGCGTCGCCGCGCGATGGGTGTCGCCGCCCGTCGAGACGTCGAAGAAAACCACACCATGACCCGTGCCTGCGAGAGGTGGATGGAGGTCTTCGAGCAGGTGCTGTCCCACAGGCCGCCGGCTCGCCGTCCGCTGGCCTCGTCGGCCAAGAAGGTGTTCTACATCGGAGCCGGAATGCTCTGGCCCCACACCTATTTCGACGAGATGCTCGTGCGCGCGTTTTCGGC
>JALTMS010000733.1 GCA_027001345.1 Acidobacteriota bacterium
GCTCAGCTCGATGCCATCGGCGCTGCCGGCCACCTTTTCGAGGAACGCATCAGCCTGTTCGACGCGCCCCATCTGGTCCAGGGCATCGAGGCGCACCCGCACACCGAGCGCCGGCTCGCCGATGGCATCGAGCTGAGCGATCGCGCGCTCCGGCTGCCCGGCAGCCAGGCGATCCCGCGCCGCCCGCAGCCGCAGGGCCGGGCCGAAGGACTGGCGCTGCTCGTCGCCGAGGCGTTCGAGCAGGGCCTCGATCTGATCGGCGGCCCGGGCCGGATGGCCAGCAAGCTCGGCGGCCCGGGCGCGGAGCAGCAGCAGGCGTGGCGAGGCGAGAGAGGCGGGAACGCCCTCGAGCAGTTCCCAGGCCTCGTCGCCCCGGCCGAGGGGCACCAGGGCGGCAGCCAGATCGATCCGCAGGCGGGGATCCCCCGGTCGCAGAGCCCGGGCCTGGCGCAGGACCTGCTGAGCACCCCAGGGATCCGCCAGTTCGAGGCGCACCAGCCCCAGCCGGCGCGCCAGCTCCGCCCGGTCGGGACGCAGAGCGACGAGCGCCTCGAGAGCCGCCGCCTCACCGGCCTTGTCGCCCATCTGGGCCTCGAGGTCGGCGAGCAGTTCGTAGATCGGACCGGCACCCGGCCCCTCGACTCCAGCCCGGGCCAGCACCTCGGCGGCCTGATCGCGCCGGCCGAGACTGAGCAACTGGCGAGCCAGGGAGAGCCAGGGCAAGGCGGGGTCGAATCCAGGGATGGCGGCAGCCCGGCGGGCGACACTCTCGGCCTGATCCAGCCGGTCATCGGTGACCAGCAGCCGGATCCAGATCGACCAGGCCCAGGCGTCGGTGGGCTCGATGGTCGTGGCCTGTTCGAGATGCTCGAGGGCGGTGGTCAGTTCTTCCCGCTCATGGCTCGAGCCGTAGCGTCCGAGGGCCAGGCTGGCCAGTACCCGGTGGGCCTCCGCGTCGGCCTCGGTGGAGGCCAGGGCGCGCCGGGCCTCGGTCTCGGCGCAGACCGGATCGGACTGACGCAGGCAGAGGCGGGCCAGGATCGAGTGCACCGAAGTGGCTTCCGGGTCCAGTTCGAGCACCTGCTCGAGCTTGTTCCGGGCGGCGGCCAACTGCCCTTCCCGAGCCAGAGCGGTGCCTTCGAGAAACAACTGG
This sequence comes from Acidobacteriota bacterium, assembly GCA_027001345.1. Lineage (GTDB taxonomy): Bacteria > Acidobacteriota > Polarisedimenticolia > J045 > J045 > JALTMS01. The sequence goes on from JALTMS010000733.1 coordinate 1,154, forward strand.
TAGGCCCGGGCCCGCGACGGCGCCTCGGTGGTCGGGAGTCTCTCGCCGAACGCAGTGCCCATCAGCAGGGCCAGCGCCAGAGATCCCATCGACAGGGTCTTGAAGGATTTGATCACGCCGATCATTCTACGCGGTCAACGACCGGCAAGCTCCCAGCGCTCCCCACCGGCGGTCAGGCGCAAGCGCCTGGAGCGAAATCCGGCCGCGTCGCCGGCGCTCTTCCACTTCAGCTCCGCATCGACCCCTGTGCTGGCCGACAGTACCCGCACCTCGAAGCGATGGGCCCCCGCAGGCACCTCGTAGGCCAGCAATACCGGCACCCGCGGACCGAAGGAAGCTCCCAACCCGATCCGTGCCAGGGCCCGGCGGCGACCGTCGATGCGCAATTCCACCAGGCCCTCGTCGAGGGGATGGCTGATCTCCACCACCCCGCGCAGGGCCTCGGCGGCTCGCCGGCCGGCCACCTCGACGGCCTCCGGTGGCGCCGACCAGCGAGCGCTGGTCGGTTCCGGCTCGACGGCTTCGGATGTCGGCGCGGCTGTCGGTGGGGGACTCTCGGGGGCTGGCGAAGTCGACCGCGACGCGCGAGCGACCTCGCCGGCACCCGCATAGCGCCCGACCACCCCCTTGGGAGGCAGGCGGGCAGGCTTCCAGGCCGGCGGCGGCTCGGCCGCGCGCACCTCGACCTCGGCGGAATCCCCCGCGGCGGATGCGGCGGCACTCGACTCGAGGCTCGAATCCGTCGGCGAGCGAGCAGATGCATTCGGCGGCTGGAGCACCCCGCTGGCAAGGGGAGCCGAAGCGGCGGCGGGCGGCGGGGACACGCCCCGCAGCGCGACGATCAGCAGCACCGCCCCCGCGAGCATGGCCGCAGCCGCCCAGATCCGGCTCGAGCGCCGCGTCGCGGGCCGGGGCAGCTTTCGCCAGGTCTGCTCGAGGGGACCGGCGGCAGCGGCGGGCTGGCCCCCGGCGCTACACTCGAGATCCTCGAGCACCACCGCCTCGAGACTGCGGGCCACCTCTTCACCGCTGGCGAAGCGTTCGGCCGGATCCCGAGCCAGCAGCCGCGCGCAGATCGCGTCGAGCCCGGCGGGCAGTCCCGGACGCAGGCTCGAGGGTGGCGGCGCGGGCGTCTGCACCACGCTGCGAGCCAGTTCCTGCACGCTCGCCCCCTGGTGGGGCCGCTGACCGGTGAGCATGCGGAAAAGCACGACTCCCAGGGCGTAGAGATCGGAGCGCGCATCTCCGCTCGCGCCGCGCCAGCGCTCCGGTGCGACGTAGGCCGGCGTTCCGAGAAAGGTGCCCGGCTCCTCGTCGTCACCGCTGCAGCGGGCGAGCCCGAAGTCGGCGATCTTCAGACTGCCGTCGGCTGTGATCAACAGGTTGGCGGGCTTGATGTCGCGATGGACGATGCCCTGACGGTGGATCGCCGCCAGTGCCCGGGCAGCCTGGCAGGCCAGGGCCACCGCCTGCTCGACATCCAGCGTGCCCCGACGCTCGAGCAGGGTCTGGAGGGAGTCGCCATCGACCCGCTCGATGACGATGAAGCTGCGCCCCTGCTGGCGTAGCGTGTCGAGCACCCGCAACACACCAGGGTGGCCGATGCGGCGCAGCGCGGCGGCCTCGCCCCCTCGGGAGCCATGGGCCGCAGACTCGGAGATTTCCTTGATCGCCACATCCCGGCCATCGATCAGGTCGCGACCGGCGTAAACCACGCCGCTGCCGCCCCGACCCAGCTCGGAGAGGATCTCGTAGCGACCGACTCGTTTCATCCCGCTCTCCCGGCACGGCACAGCTTGCCCGGAGTTCGAATATAGGCAGACAGGAACGGGAGTCGGCCCGCTCCGAAGGGGCGGACGAGGACAAAACAACTCGGTTGTCGGCGGCGGGCCGGAAATCGGCCTCAGGCAGCCTCGGCCTGTTCCCCCTCGCTGCCCGAGAGGATCCAGCGCCTGGCGGCGTCGAGCAGCCGATCGGTCTGGCTCTCGCCGTCCCGCAGGGGAAGCGCCAGCTCCTTGTCCGGCTCGATGCCCTTGCCGCTCCAGGCCAGACCACCCGAAGTGCGCATTTCCCGCGTGGTCAGCAGTACGCTCCCGCCGGCCTGCAGATCGATCATTTCGGGAACGCCGGCCAGGCCGTAGGTCTTGCGGCCACAGCTCCGGGCGTGGCGAGTCTCCACCAGCAACGCGGCGAGAGCCTCTCCGACCCCGGCAGTGCTGGAATCGGTGAGTACGAAGAGCGCTGCGGGCAACTCCACGGTCGGCGACGCTCCGGCGACGACACGCTGATCGCTGCCGCCCCGGGCGACGAGTTCCAGACTCGCGCCGGCGGGCAACAGCCAGCCGCCGAAGCGCCGGATCAGGGACGGATCCACCGCCACCGCTCCCCGCAGGTCGACCAGCAGGGGGGCTCCAGGGTGGGCTGCCAGGATCTCCGCCAGCCGGGCGCCGTCGGAAGCCGGGTCGATGCGATCGAGATCCCGCAGGCGCAGGTGGATCACACCGCCTTCGAGCACTGCCAGCTCGGCCGCAGGCGCCGGAGCACCGGCGCCGAGGGTCAGCGTCACCTCTTGCAGCTTGAAGGTCGAGCCGTCGAGGATCTCCAGTTCGATGGTCCGACCTTCCTGGCCCGCCAGCAGGCGGGTCAAAAGCGACCAGGGCAGGGTGCGGGTCGGTCGCCCATCGATCCGCCAGAGCTGGTCCCCCCTGGCGAGCCCCGCCTGCTCGGCCGGCGAACCCTCATCGACGCGAACCACCACCGGAATGCCACCCGACTGCAGCACTTGCAGCCCGGCGCGGGCCGGACCGACAGGGGCCGCCATCAATTTCTCGTCCCCTTCCGAGAGATAGCCGCTGGCGCTGTCGAGGGAAGCGAGCATCCCCCGGTAGGCACCATCGAGCAGCCGGGACTGGTCCACCGGCTCGACATAGTTGGCCACGGTCAGGGACCAGACCTCCTGGAAGACGTTGAGGTAGCGGTAGGCGCCTCGCTGGTGGAAACCAGCGGCCAGCGCCAGCGAGGCCGCCACGACGACGACGAACAGGAAGGTCAACACCGACCCGCGGCTACGAAGGACTCTTGCAAATGGATTGGCCATCACGGGGACAAGGATAAGGCCCGAAGCGGGCTCGGGCCACGCCCCGGCTCGACCCGCCTCGAGGCGAGCACCGGCCGGGGGCGCTATTTGAGCACGAGGATCGGACAGGTGGCGTGACGAATGACCTTCTCGGTGACCGATCCGATCAACAGGTGCATCGCACCCGTGCGGCCGTGGGTCGGCATCACGATCAGATCGACCCCCTCCTCGGCCGCCACCCGGACGATCTCCGCATGGGGGATGCCGAACTCGGTGCGACAGGTCAGTTCGAGACCCCTGGCGGCATCCTCGTCGAGCAGCTTGGGCAGACTCTCCGCCGAGCGCTCCCGCAACGCCTCGACCATCTCGTCGTAGCGGAAGCCGGCCACATCGGGCAGCAGGGCCGGAGGGGCATCGACCACCACGTGGAGCAGTACGAGCCGCGCGCCGCGCTCCCTGGCCAGGGCGCAAGCCACCTTCAGCCCCCGCTGCGAGTGCTCCGAAAAATCCGTCGGAAAGAGAATCGTCTTCCAGTCGCTGATCACGTTTCAGCCCATCGCCGTGCGCGCAGTGGACTCCACACCGGGAATCAGCCGGAGCAGATCCATCGCACTGATGATGCCCCGCACCCGCAAGTCGCCGTTGACCACCACCAGCCGATGGATGCCGTGCCGCAGCATCCGGGCCGCCGCCTCGATGGCCGAGTTCTCCTCGCGGATCGCATGGACCAGCGGGGTCATCACCTCCTCGACGCTGGCGGTCTTGATGTCGGTCAGGGGCAGCGCTTCCTGCTCCTCCTCGCGGCGCTCCTCTTCTTCGAGAGCGGCATTTTCCTCGTCTTCGATCTCCGGCGAGGGCTGGAGCTGCGGCAGATCGTAGAATCCTGCCCCATCGATGCCGAGCTGGTAGTGCCATCCGACCAGATCACTCTGGCTGACGACGCCCACCAGGCGATCGTTCTCGTCGACGACGGGAAGCCCGTGGACGCCGTGCTCGATGAAGAGTTTCTCCAGTTCGTGCACGTCCGCATCTCGGCGAACGGTCACGACATCGGTGGTCATGAAATCCTTGACGGGCCGTTTCATCGTCTGGTCATCCTGCGCGCCTGCCAGCCCCCGGCCGGCGGCGCCTGATCGAAGGGCCCTCCCCATGTGGTGAGCCCTGCCCTATTCTACGTCAGGGCAAGGACCCCCACACACCGTCCTTCGCCCGGGAGACGAAGCGAGGTGGACAGCAGCCCCCACTTGAGCCTGTGCATGATCGTCCGCGACGAAGAGGAGATGTTGCCTGCCAGTCTGGCCTCTGCCGCGCCTCTGGTGGACGAAATGGTGGTCGTCGATACCGGCTCGACCGACCGCAGCGTCGATCTGGCCCGCGCTGCCGGAGCCCGGGTGGTGGAATTGCCCTGGCGGGACGACTTTTCCCAGGCTCGCAACGCCAGCCTGGAAGCGGCTCGGGGACGCTGGGTGCTGGTGCTCGATGCCGACGAACGCCTCGAGCCCTGTTCGCGCCAGCGCCTCGACGCCGCCATCGCCGCCTGTGGCGAGGAAGAGGCGATGACGGTGGAGATCCGCTCGAAACTCGCCGGCGGCGTCTGGCAGTCGACCCATATCCTGCGCCTGTTCCGCCGCCGTCCCGAGCATCGCTACCAGGGACGGATCCACGAGCAGATCGCCGGAAGCATCGCCCGGCGGCTTGGGCGCGGCGCCATCTCCCCAGCCCGCTCGCCCCTCGTCGCCCGACACCTGGGCTATCTTCCCGAGCGTCTCGCCACCCGCGACAAGAAGCAGCGCAACGAGAACCTGCTGCGGGCCGAAGTGCGCCGCGCGCCGGAGGATCCCGCGGCCCGCTTCCTGCTCGCCAGAGAATTGATCACCGCTGCCGGCGGGGATCTGCTGGCCTGCCCGGCCAACCGCGAGGCCCTCGAAGCCCTCGAACGGGCCCGCAGTCTGTCCGGCGCCGCCCGGCTCGCCCATCACCTCGAGCGGGACCGGCTGATCGCGCGCCTGTCGCTGCTCTTCGGCCAGTCGGCCCGAGCCCGGGACCTGCTCGACGCCCTGCCGCGGTCCGCCCGTGCCACCCTGCCGATCCTGGCGGCACTCGGCGAGTGGGAGCTGGAAGCCGGATCCCCCGGGAAAGCCATCGATCTCTTCCACCGCTGCCTCGAGAGCGGGCCCGAGGCCGCCGGCCCTCTGGGCGACGTCGATCCACGCTGGGCCGGCGCCTGGGCCCACGAGCGCATCGGGCGCGCCCACTGGCGTGCTGGCGACCCGATCGCCGCCGCCCGAGCCGCGGCCCGTGCCCGTCAACTCGGTCCCGCCGAGGCCGGCCCCGCCCTGCTCGAAGCTGCTCTGGCCCACGCCGCCGGAGACTCCACCAGGGCCCTGGCGACCCTGGTTCGGGCGGCACGGCAGGCGCCCCACGACCCGCGCCCCCACCGGGCGATGGGGGAAATCCTGCTCGAAGTGGGCATGAAGGATCCGGCGCGCACCGCTGTGGAAACCGCCCTCAAGATCGCACCGGGGTGGGAGGACGCTCAGCGGCTGCTGGAAACCTGAGCGGTGGTCCGAGCCTGGCGGGAGGTCGAGGGGGCTCGTCTCGACACCTTCCAGTCGGCCGCGATCCACCGCCAAGGCGCCGCCGATCGGCCACCTGGCTGCCAGGTGCCTGGCGACCGCCCCCCACGCGGTGGGTTCAATCCTCGGCCATGTCCCGCTGGTGCAGGGTCGTCAGCTCCAGAATCTCGAACACCCGCTCTCCTCCCGGAGTGCGCACGGTCACCTCGTCTCCCGGCACCCGCCCCACCAGGGAACGGCCGATCGGTGAGGAGATGGAGATCTTTCCCGTCGCCGGATCACCATCGTCGCCGATCACCAGCTCGAAGGTCTGCTCCTCTCCGGTGTCGAGATCTTCGACCTTGAGGATCGAGCCGAAAGCTGCCCGATCGGTGGGAATCGAGGAGATCCGAATCGTGGATAGCTGGGACAGTCGCTGCTGGAGCTGGCCCACCCGGGCCTGGAGATAGCGCTGCCGCTCGAGAGCGGCGTGGTACTCGGCGTTCTCCCGCAGATCGCCCAGGGCGGTGGCACGCTCGATCTCCCGGGGCAGCTCCACGCGCAGCTCGCGTTCGAGTTCGCGCAGTTCTCGCTCGACTCTGGCAGTGATGCGTTTCATCGGCACGGCGGTCGATCTCCCTACTGACTGCTGAACAACTTTCGGCCACAGGTTAACGCGAAATCAGAGCGGACGCTGATCTCTCTCCCTCGGGAGTACCACCACCCGACCTTGCCCGACAACAGAAGAACGGGGAGACCGGCAACCGAGCCGATCTCCCCGTGAGCAAGGGGGGTCATGAAGCGTCCACGGAAGAATCTAGGCCCCTGACCGCGAGGGTCAAGTCGCCTTCTTCTGGGGCCGGTCCCGCGCCGGAGGAGCCGTATCGAAGTAGCGGAAGTCCACCTTTTCGATCCGCTCACGGTGTTCCTCGAGCCATTTCCGAGTCGCCGGATCGATACGCTCGAGGACCCGCTTCTTGAAGTCATCATCCATGTTGTAGGGTCTCAGGAAGCGAAGCTGGTGCTTGACCGCTGCCAGGCGCTGGACCAACCGTTCCCGATCGCCGTCCTTCTCGGGCGGGTTGTTGGCCAGGTGGCGCTCGATGCCGACCTGTAGCTCTTGCAGCGCGCGAATCACATCCACCTCGGGAGGAGGCCCTTCCCTGGTCGCACGCAGCCAGCGACCGTAGACCAGGATCGTCATGCGCAGGAAATCGCGCATCGTCAGACCCCGCTCTTCGAGCAGCTTGTCGGTCTCGCGCCGCATGGACAGAACGCCGAACAAAGCCGGGCCGAAGCTGGGCATGGTCCCCGCCTCGCGTAGGGCCCACTGCTGAATGCCGATCTGATAGCGCCGGTCGAAAACGAAGTGGGAGATGCCCTCGCGCACCTCGAGGAAGTGTTCGAGGTTCTCGGGACTTTCCGGGCCCCAGGCAGTGGCGAGCAGCTCGATCTGGGCATCAGTAGGGCTAGCGGGGTCGGCTGCCAGGACCGGCATCGCCCAGCAGACGAGGATCGCCGCCAGACCCGCCAGGGCCGTCCTCGCGCCAGGCGCGACGGGCCCCCATTTGCCAGCGGCTGCCATCACCGACTCGCCACCGGAGCGGCTTCCTCCGCCCCGGTCGCCTTGGGAGACACACCGCCCATGGCGAGCAGATCGGCCACCTTCTCTTCGATCACATCCACTCCGACACCGCCGAACCAGGTCTCGACCACGGTACCCTCGGCATCGAGCAGTACGATCGAGGGATAACCCACCACCGGGCCCCAGGCGCAGCCCACCGCCTCGCTGTCGTTGTCCAGCAGCATCGGATAGTTCACACCCTTGTCCTTGAAACCGTCGGCACCGAGCTTGGTGGCATTGGAGTCGGACATCACACCGACGACCACGAAACCCTTGTCCTTGTACTTCGCGTAAAGTTCCTGCAAATGCGGCATGGCCGCCACGCAGGGGGCACACCAGGTGGCCCACAGATCGACCAGGGCCACCTGGTGTGCCCCCTGCGT
>JALTMS010000734.1 GCA_027001345.1 Acidobacteriota bacterium
GATCTACACCCGAGGCCTGGCCGAGTGGAAGAGCGGCGAGCTGGAGGCCGCTGAAGCGAGCCTCGAGCAGGCCTGCTGGAAGATGGAGAACTTCGCCCGCGCCCGAGTCAACCTCGCCCGCGTCCGTCTCGAACGCGGTGACCTGGGCGGCGCCCGCGCGGCCATCGACGAGGCCCTGGGCATCGACGAGGACTTCGCCCCGACCTACAACGTGCTCGGCCGCATCCTGCTGGCTGCCGGCGACCGGGACGCCGCCTTCGAGGCCTTTCGCCGCAGCGCCCAGCTCGACCCTTCCAATCCCTGGCCGCTGAACAACATGGGCTATGCCCTGCTGGTGGCCGGGGACCCCGCTGCGGCCGCTGAGCCCCTCGAGCAGGCCCTCGAGCGCGACGACAAGCTCGCGGTGGCCTGGAACAACCTGGCCCTGGTGCGCGAGCAGCTCGGCAACCTGCCCGCCGCCGCCACTGCTGCCGCTCGGGCCTCGGCTCTCGACCCGCGCTACGAATCCGTCGCCCAGCGCCTGGCGCCCCTGGCCGTGACAAGCGAGCCCCGAGCGGTGACAATCGCCGCCCATGAAAACCAACAGCAGCAGATCCAGGAAACTCACGGCCCTTGAGGGCAACACCCAGTGGCTCGACGGCGGCGCCATGTTCGGCAACTGCCCGAGGGCCCTGTGGGAACGCTGGACCCGGGTGGACGACCGGCACCGGATTCCCCTCGCCTGCCGCAGTCTGCTGATTCGAGAGGAGCAGGGGCGCACCCTGCTCCTCGAAGCAGGTATCGGCGCCTTTTTCGAGCCCAAGCTGCGGAAGCGTTACGGCGTGCAGGAGGAGCGGCACGTCCTGCTCGACAGCCTGGCGGCCCATGGCCTGTCCCACGAGCAGATCGACGTGGTGGTGCTCAGTCACCTGCACTTCGATCACGTCGGCGGTCTGCTCTCGGCCTGGAGGCCCGACGGCGAGAGCGAGCTGCTCTTCCCCCGCGCGCGCCTGCTCGTCAGTCGCCGCCAGTGGCAACGGGCTTGCTCGCCCCACCCTCGCGACCGGGCCTCCTACCTGCCCCGCCTCAATTCCCTGATCGAGGCCTCAGGACGCCTGGAGCTGATCGACGGCGAGACCTCCCCCACCCTGGGCGAGGGCTACCGTTTCCACTTCTCCGACGGCCACACCCCCGGCATGATGCTCACCGAGATCGACACCCCCGCCGGCCCGCTGGTCTTCGTCGCCGACCTGATTCCCGGCCGGGCCTGGACCCACCTGCCGATCTCCATGGGCTACGACCGCTACCCCGAGCTGATCATCGACGAGAAGCGCGCCTTCCTCGAGCAGATGCTCGCCCGAGGCGGGCGTTTCTTCTTCACCCACGATCCCGACTGCGCCTTCGCCCGCCTCGAACGGGACGAGAAGGGACGCTATCTCGCCGTGGCCTGTGGGGCCATGGCCGAGGACCCGGACGAACAGGGCGATGGGTGACCGGCTGCGCATCCACCCCGTCACCCCCCAGCGCCGCTTCGTCGACCGGGCGGGCAAGGTACTCGCCGATCACGGCGTGGTGATCCTGCCCACCGATACCACCTACGCCTTCACCGCCCGCCCGGGCTCCAAGGCCGCTCTCGAAAAGATTTCCCGCATCAAGCAGTTCGACCCCGAGCGCAAGCTCTTCAGCCTGATCGTCCCCGACCTGTCCGACATCGCCCGCTACGCCCTGGTCACCAATCACAGCTACCGCATCCTGCGGCGCTTTCTCCCCGGCCCCTACACCTTCGTCCTTCCCGCCAGTCGGGAGGTGCCGCGCATCCTGCTCTCCAAGCGCAAGACCATCGGCCTGCGGGTTCCGGATCATGCCGTCTGCCGCGAGGTGGCCCAGGCGGCGGGGGGCGGCCTGCTGGCCACGTCGTTGCGCCTGCCCGGTGACGAGTACCCGCTGATGGACCCCGACGAGATCGACGCACGCCTGCTGCGCCGGGTGGATCTCTTCCTCGACTGCGACTGGGGAGGCATCGAGCCCTCGACCCTGGTGGACCTCAGCGGCGAGGAGGGCCCACAGCTCGTGCGCGAAGGCGCGGGGGATGTCGCCGCCTTCAAGGACTGACCGCGCCCGCCGGCCGACCGGCAAGCCACAACACGCCCCCCTCGCGCTCGATCCACTCTCGCACCACCCCCGCCGCCGTGCGCGAC
>JALTMS010000735.1 GCA_027001345.1 Acidobacteriota bacterium
GCTTTTCGAGGAAGTCGGCCGCACCGTCCTTCATCGCCCCGACGGCCGTCTCCACCGAACCGAAAGCGGTGATCATCAGAACGCCGACGTCGGGGACCATCTCGCGGGCTCGGCGCAGCACCTCCAAGCCATCGAGACCCGGCATGCGCAGGTCGGTGATCACCAGTTCCACGTCGGGATGCTCGCGCAGAAAGGCCAGCGCCTCGAGCCCGTCGCCGAAAGCATCGACCTGGTAATCGACCCGCCGCAGCGCCTTGGCCATCGCGATCCGACCACCGGCATCGTCATCGACGATGATGATCCTTCCCTTGACCTTGTCGTTCATGCCTCTATCTCCAGCCAGCGGGCGAGGGTCGGCCAGTCAGCGATCGGGACGCCGAGTTCTCGCGCCCGCGTCAGCTTGCTGCCCGGATCGTCGCCGGCAATCAACCAGTCGGTCTTCGCACTGACAGTGCCGCTCACCCGCGCACCGGCCCGTTCGAGTCTTCGCTTCAGCTCGGCACGCGCCAGCGGCAGGGTGCCCGTGAGAACCACGCGCTTGCCGGCCAGGGGACCGGCCTGGGGCTCGGCGGCCACGGTCGCCGGCTGCTGCCCCACACCCGCCTCGATCAATCGACGGACCAGTTCACGGGTCGGTGACCGACGAAAAAAAGCCACCACCGAACGGGCCGTGATCGGCCCGATGTCGTCGAGGGCGGCCAGTGTGGCCTCCGCATCTTCGGCCTCCAGCGCCTCGAGCATTTGCTCGAGGGTGGCGTAGACGCGGGCGAGCGTCCGGGCCGCTCGCTCCCCCACGTGGCGGATGCCCAGGCCCGTCAGGACGCGGTCGAGGGGCTGCCGCCGACTGGCCTCGATCTGAGCGAGCAGGTTGGCAGCGGACTTCTTCCCCACCCTCTCGAGTTCCGCCAGAGTCGGGGCGTTGAGATGGTAGAGGTCGGCCACACTGCGCACATCTCCCCGGGCCACGAGCTGATCGATCAGCGCCGGCCCGAGCCCCTCGATATCCATCGCCGCGCGGCGGGCGAAGTGACGGAGTGATTCCTTGAGCCGAGCCGGGCAGTCCGGGTTCAGACAGCGCAGGGCCACCTCGTTTTCGGCGACCGTTACCGGCCCATCGCAGGCGGGACAGCTTTCGGGAGCCTCGATCGTACGCACCTGACCCTCGCGCCGGGCGAGCACCGGGCCGACCACCTTGGGAATCACTTCCCCGCCCTTTTCCACCTCCACCACGTCGCCGATGCGAATGTCCTTGCGAGCGATCTCCTCGAAGTTGTGCAGTGTGGCTCTCGAGACCCGGGTGCCCGCCAGCAGAACCGGCTCGAGCCGAGCGACGGGGGTCAGCACTCCGGTCCGGCCGACCTGCACACTGACGTCCAGCAGGCGGGTGGTGGCTCGCTCGGCGGGGTACTTGAACGCGATCGCCCAGCGAGGTGCCCGGGAAGTCGTGCCGGCCTGCTGCTGCACCTCGACCGCATCGACCTTGATCACGATCCCGTCCACCTCGTAGGGAAGTTCCCGTCGCTTCTCGGCCCACTGCCGGACGTAGTCGCAGACGGCATCGAAGTCGTCGAAGGTGCGGCGGTGAGCATTGGTCGGCAGCCCGCAACGCTCGGCCAGGTCGAGAGCCCGACTGTGGGAGACCACCTGCCGGCCATCGATGTGGAGCACCTGCCAGATTTCGATCGCCAACGGGCGCCGGGCGACCTCGGCCGGATCCTGCAAGCGCAGGGTGCCGGCCGCGGCGTTGCGAGGGTTGGCGAAGACCGCCAGTCCGGCCTGTTTCCGCTCCCGATTCAGACGCTCGAAATCGGGCAGTGGGAAGAAGATCTCGCCCCGGGCCGCGAGCTGGGACACGCCGCCGCCGAGGCGCAGGGGCAACGAGCGGATGGTGCGTACATTGGGAGTGATCTCCTCACCCACCTCGCCGTCGCCCCGACTGACGGCTCGGAGCAATCGCCCCTCCTCGTAGAGCAGCGCCACCGAAACACCGTCGATCTTGTGCTCCACCGACCAGCACAGCACTCGCCGGCCGTCGAGTGCCCGCTCGAGGCGCCGCCGCCAGTCCCGCAGTTCCTCCTCGCTGTAGACGTTGTCCAGCGAGAGCATGGGCACCTCGTGGCGCACCTGGGGGAACTCACCTTCCACGGGATGGCCCACCCGCCGGGTGGGGGAATCGTCGGTGATCAGCGCCGGATACTGTTGCTCGAGGCGCTGGAGTTCCCGCTCGAGGGCGTCGTACTCCGCATCGCTGATTTCGGGTCGGGCCTCGACGTAGTACAGGGCGCGGTGGCGCCAGATCTCCTCACGCAGCCGCTCGACTCGCGAGCGGACCTCGGCAGGAACGCCGGCGCTCATACTGCATCCCCACCGGCCGGCAGCCCGGCGTCGGGAGCCTCCACCGGCTCGACTTCGTCGACCAGAGCCGACGGCAAAACGATCACGAAGCAACTCCCCCGCCCCTTCTGACTGCTGACCTCGATCCGCCCGCCATGGGCCTGCACGAAGCGCTGGGCGATGGGAAGACCGAGACCCGTGCCCGCCGGTTTCTTCGACCAGAAGACATTGAAGATCTGCTCGCGCTCCCGGTCGGGGACGCCCGGCCCCTGATCGCAGACGGCGATCCGCGCCTCGCCCCGGGCCGTGGCGCCCACACGCACCTCGACCCGACCTCCGGGATCGCTGACCTCCAGCGCGTTCTGCAGGATATTGAGCAGGGCCTGGCGGATCTGACTCGCATCGACCTTGATCGTCGGGGCTCCGTCCTCGTGGTTCAGCACGAGATCCACCAGGGCGGCCTCGAACTGGGGCTGGACGAAGCGCACCACGTCGCTGACCAGATCCACCGGGGCGACCTCCCGGCGCTGGGCGCGGGTCGGCCGGGCAAAGGCGAGGAAGTCCTTGACCAGCCGCTCGAGGCGCAACACTTCCTCGCGGCTCGAGCGCAAGAGAATCACCGCCTCGTCGTCCACGCAGCCCTCGGCGATCTCCTCCTCGAGCATCTGCAGATTGATGTTCATCGCGTTGAGCGGATTGCGGATTTCGTGGGCCAGACCCGAAGCCAGAGTGCCGATGTAGGCCAGGTTCTCCGCCTGCTGGGTCTCCCGCTCGAGGCGCCGGGTCCTCTGGATCAATCGCAGCACGTAGAGAAAGGCGACCAGCAGTAGCAGCAGACTGACCAACCCTCCGGCAAGGAGGATGAACACCGACTCCCGGCGCAGCCGCCCCACCTCCCGACTCATCACGTCGGGGGCCACGCCGAGCAGCAGGGTACCCCGTCCGCCACCGAGGGGAACCTGCAAGGCCCGCTCGGAACGGGAGCCCACCAGGCGAATCTGCTGGCCGGAGAGCAGGCTCGGCAGCAGAGGTGGAGGGGAGTCGGGACTGGGGGGGGCGGCACCGGAAAAGGCCTGGCCGACGAGGGAGATCCTCCCGCCACTGCCCACCGGCCGGTCCATGTGCAACAGCAACCGGCCGTCGGGAGTCAGCACGTCGAGACTCTCGACGATCTGGATCCGCGAAAGTTCCTCGCCGATGACCTGCGCGAGGACGTCCTTGCGGCGCTGGACCCGAACGTAGTCGATGTTCCCCGCCGGTCCCACCTCGTCAGCGATGATGCGTGCGAGATTCCCCGCCTGATCGAGGGTGTCGAGCAGCTTGGTCTGAATCATCCGCTGGTCGAACTGGTGAAAATAGAGCCAGCCGATGATCCCCACGTTGGCCGACACCAGCACCAGATAGAGCAGGACGGCCCGCACGAGCAGGCGGCGTATCTGACGATCGGAAGGCGTTGCGCCTGAGGCGGTCAAGCGGGCTTCTCCTCGCACCGATCCGAAGTCTCGGGGCTACAGCCACCAGCCGATTCTGCGCCGATCCGAAGTCGGCGTCAAATCGGCGTACCCATTTGTGGACAAGCCTTGCGGATTTCGCCGCTCACGGCGAGGCATTTGGCGGTATTCTTAGACATCGGTTCCGGTGGGAACCTATTGGGGAAGCGGCCACAGGCCGTCATGGGCGACGGAGGTGCTGCTGATTTGCCGCAAGAAGCGCCAACCCCGGCGCAACCGACCTGGTGCTCGTGGTAAATCTTCACGCGGAGGTGGGCATTATGGGTCATGCGGCAGTGAGCAGGCGGATGGACCGTCGCCCCTCGAAAGGGGCGTCAATGGCGGAGCTCAAGGGCAGTCCCAGACTCGGAGGCTACCTCCGAAGCCTGAGAGTGGGCTACGGCTACTCCTTGCGAAAGGTCGAGGAGAAGGCCCGGATCCATGGGGGAGAAATCGACAACTCTCAGCTATCCCGTTACGAAAAAGGGATTTGCTACCCCTCCTTCGACAAGCTCCGGACCCTCGCCCGGATCTTCAACGTCTCGATCCAGACCTTTTCGGACGTGGTCGATCTCGAGGAACTCGAAAAGCATCTCCCCGAGGGCGATGACGCGATCGAGTTGATGAAGGCGGGGCACGCGGAGTTCCACCTCGGCGACTACGGTCGCGCCTATGCCCATTACCAGAAGGCACGCACCCTGGTCGAGGAGGGCTGTGACGAGGATCCCGCCGGCGAGCAGGCGCGCTTCATTGCCAAGGCACGCCTCGCCTCGGCGATCGTCCTCTACCGGATGGGCAAGGTCTCCCTCAGCGAGTACGAGATCCGTCAGCTCCTGCGGCTCGGCAAGCACCTCGAAGAAGGCACTTTGGTGCGCGCTCTGCTGCAGTTGAGCAACGTCCACAGCAGCTTTGGAGACTCGCTGCTGGCCGAGATGGAGGCCACCCGCTCGCTGGAAATCGCCCGGCGCGCCGAGGACACGCTGCTGACCGCCCAGTCCCATCACGCCCTGGGCAGAATCTACCAGGACCGGGAAGAACTCGACCCGGCCCTCGAGCACCTGCACGAGGCGCTCAAGCTCTACCGGCAGCTCGAAGACGACCACGAGGCGCTGAAGGTCAAGCTGAACCTCGGGCCGATCTACGCCGCGCGCGGCCAGGTCCGCGAGGGCGTCCGGCTGCTCCTCGACGCCCGGGACGAGGCCCGCAAGCAGGGCCATCGCTGGACGGTCGCCTCGGCCTGCGCCTGGCTGGCGGAAACTTTTTTCCGCAGCGGCGATTGCGCCCGAGCCCGCCAGTACCTGCGTGAATCCAACGCCATCGCCTCCAACGGCGAAGTGCAGTATGTCGACATTCTTTTCCTCAACGCTTACTACTTGTGGAAGGTGTCGTTGGCCGAAGACAACAGTGCCGAGGCAAAGATCGCTCTCGGCCGGATGAAGTACCTGCGCCCGAACCTCGAGCAGAACCTGCCGGAGGTCCGGGACTTCGACCGCTTCATAGAGAAAGGGGGCAAGAAATGACCCGCCGGCTGGTTTTCCTCTCCGCAATCCTCCTGATGACGCTGCTTCCCGCGCTGGGCTCCTCCGCGCCGGCAGGCATGCTCCCCCACGAGAAAGCCCCCTACTATCTCGGGCAGAGCGACGGCCCGATCTCCATGACCCTCGACCCCCAGGGAACCATGTGGGCGGTCTGGGCCTATGACAACGGCGCCGAGACCGACATCGCCGTCACCCACTCGATCGGTGACACCTGGTCGGTGCCGATGCTGCTCGGCGTGTACAACGGCCGGGACGATCTGGACCCCCGCTTGGCCTTCATGCCCGACGGCACCCCGGTCCTCGCCTGGTGGCAGACCGGCATCCCGAACGATCCTTCCTCGCTCGACAGGGTTCTGCTGTCCTTCTTCATCGATGGCAAGTGGACCCTCCCGGGCCAGCTCAGCCAGCCCGAAAACCACGGCAGGCAGCCGAACTTCTTCGATTCGGGCGAAGAGCTGGAGATCGGCTTTCTGCAGATCGATCCGACCAGCGGCCGCTCCGAAATCGACATTCGGCCGGTGGAAAAGCCGCAGCCCGGCGGCGGGACCAACGGTCCGGATCCTCTCCCCACCTTCACCATCGACGGTGACCAGGAAACTCCCGAGGGAGGGGACAACACTCGCTCGACGGGCTGAGCCAGCCTCGCTGTGCCCTGCCTGTGAGAGGAGTTCGGAACGGCGGCTTCGGCCGCCGTTCGCCGTTTTCCACCGGCGTGGCCCGCAAACAGCCGGTTTTCGTCGTTGACACATCAGCGCCTTTTCCGTAGCATCCCAGTGGGAAGAAGTGGGAATAGGTGGAACCAAGTGGCCCGGATTTGGGGAGGCCGTGCGGTTTGACCACCGGGACGGTGCCCGGAACGCCCCGCAATCCTTCGCTGTCTTCCGCTGCTCTCGGGGCGGAGGGCACTGGAGCTTCGATGCTGCGCGGCCATGCCAGGGCGAAAGTTGATAGTAAGGGGCGCCTGAAAATCCCCTCCGAGTTCCTCGAAACTTTCCTGGAACTCAGCGGTGAGGGTCGCCGTGTCTTCGTCACCTCGCGGGATGGCCAGCGGGCCCTGATCTATCCCCTGCCGGTGTGGGAACAGCTCGAGGCGAAGATCCTCGAGTTGCCCACCACCCGGCCCTCAGTGGACCTCTACCTGCGAACCACCAGCTTCTGGGGCCGGGAATCCACCGTCGATGCCAGCGGACGTGTCCTGGTGCACCCACTGCTCCGGGAAGCCGCTTCGATCTACGGAGACGTCTCTGTATTCGGCAAGCAGCAGATCCTCGAGGTCTGCGATTTCGAGCTGTTCCGACACTCGCCTCCCGTCCTGAGCCCCCAGGCCCTGACGGAGCTGGCCGAGTTCGGGATCTGAGAAGTGCTCGAGGGGGCAGCACGGATGGTCCTGGAGGGATTCGTCCATCGACCGGTGATGGTCACCGAGGTACTCGAGGCCCTGGCCCCTGGCCGGGGCCGGCTGCTTGTGGACGGCACCGTCGGCCTCGGTGGTCACGTGGAGGCCTGGATGGAGGCCAGCTCGGGGGAGGGCCGGGCGGTGGGCCTGGACCGGGACGCCTCGGCTCTGGACGTGGCCCGCACCCGGCTCGCAGCCTGGGGCGAGCGGGTCGAGCTGGTCCACGGCGACTATCGCCGAGCTGGCGAGGTGCTCGACCGGCTCGGCATCGATTCGATCGACGCGGTCTTGCTCGACCTGGGCCTCGGCTCCCACCAGCTCGACGACCCGGAGCGAGGCTTCTCCTTTCGCCATGAAGGACCGCTGGACATGCGCTTCGACAGGGGTCTGCCGGGCCGGCAAGCGGCAGAAATCCTGGCTCACGCCAGCGCCCCGGAACTCGAAGCCATCTTTCGCGACTACGGCGAGGAGCGCGCCGCCCGCAAGCTCGCCCGGGTGATCATCGACCATCGCCAGCGCCGACGGCTGACCACCACCACGGAGCTGGCCGATCTGGTGCGCGGTGCCCTGGGCCCGTCTCAGAGAGGGCGCATCGACCCCGCCACCCGCGTCTTCCAGGCCCTGCGCATCGCCGTCAACGACGAACTCAGCGGCCTCGGGCAGGCGATCGAGGATCTCTCTCGCCGGCTGAGCCCCGGGGGACGCATCGCGGTGATCTCTTTCCACAGCCTCGAGGACCGGATTGCGAAGAACACCCTGCGCCGCCTCGCCGCCGGCCGGCAACCCCAGCCCGACGACCCGCCGGAGATCGAGCCCCTCGAGCCCCTGCTCGATCTCCAGGTGCGGCGGGTGACCCTTGCCGGTCAGGCCGAAATCGCCGCCAATCCTCGCGCCCGCTCGGCCCGGTTGCGCTGGGGGATCCGCCGATGAGCCTGCCGGCGGGAGTGATCAACCGGCCGCCCCTGGCGGCGCCCCATCCGGTGGTGCTCGGCCGCCTGGCCCGTGTCGCCACGATCACTCTGCTGGTCGCCGCGCCTCTGATCACCCAGGTCGTACTCCAGGCCCGCGGCGTACGCTGCCGCTACGAAACCATCGATCTCGAGCGCCGCCTCGAGCAACTTCAGCTCGAGCGCCGCAGCCTGATCGCCCGCCGGGCCGAACTGCTCGCTCCCGACCGCCTACGGCGCGAGGCACGCCGGCTGGGACTGGTCGCCAGCGACGCGGGCCAGGGCCCCTTCATCCTCGATCCCGACAGCCGCAACCTCGGCGGAACCGGCAAGTGACCGCCGCCTCGCATAGCAACCGACGCCAGTGGGCGCTTCTCGGCCTGATGCTGGTCTGTGGCGGCCTGATCGCCGCGCGACTGGTGCAGTTGCAGGTGCTCTTGCAACCCTGCCTGTCGGCCCGCGCCGAGCGCAATGCCACGGGCAAGGTGACGATCCCCGGGCCCCGAGGAAAAATTCTCGACCGGCGCGGCCAGGTGCTGGCGATCAGCGTGCCGACCCACGTCCTGCTCGCGCGCCCCTCCCATCTCTCCGCCCGCGGCCTGCGAGTGCTCGAGCGCGCCGCCGGCACCCCGGGGCGCCTGACCCGCCGGGCGAGGCGGGACACCTGGATTCCGGTCACCCGCACTTGCGGCGAGCGCTGCAAGGCGACAGTGATCGCGGCCGTCGAGCAGGGTCGGGTCAATCGCCGTGCCGTTCACCTCGAGCCCAGTTTCGAGCGCCGCTACCCCTTCGGCCCACTGGCAGCCCACGTGCTCGGCTTCGTCAACCGCGACGGCGTGCCGGAGGGAGCCGAGCGAGAATTCGACGACCTGCTGCGCAGCAGCCGACGCGACCTGTTGCTCGAAAGGGATGCCCGACTGCAAGTGCTCGGCTCCCGTGCGCGGGGCGCCGAGCAGACCCCCCCTTCGTCGGTGATGCTGACGCTGGATCTGAGGATCCAGCAACGCCTCGAGCAGGAGTTGCAGCGCAGCGTCGAGCAGCACGCCGCGCGGCGAGCGATGGGCGTGGTC
>JALTMS010000736.1 GCA_027001345.1 Acidobacteriota bacterium
CTTGGGTAGCTTGGCGCCTTGGGTCCAGCCGAGGTCGCGGAGCCTCCGCTCGACGATCCCCCGGACCTCCTTGCTGCGAATGGCAGCGATCTCCTTGTGGCTCAAGTCCTCCAACGCCTTCCTGGTCGTGAAGCGGCCTTCGACCACGTTCCCGCGGCCATCGCGCACGGCCCCGCGAAAGGTCTCCTCGTGCAGTGCGTCGTAGAGGCCCTTGCGGGGGCGGTGAGACACGTTCACGTGCACAAGATGCCGCTGAAGGTCGTGCCGGAGTTCGGGCCAGGGAGCAGGCAACTTCGCCTCCCCGCGTGCTGCGCCTTTCTCCAAGGCGCGGCGGTAGTGCGACAACCTTCCCAAGGTAGAGGGAGTAGTGAGTCCGATCACGACGGCATCCACCGCATGGTGACGGTGATCCGCCCTGGACTTGCGGCCTGCCGTCTCGGAAGGATCGACGACAGGGGCTCCATCGAGATCCGTCATGGGGGGGATCACCCCTTCGAGCCCCCACAGCCGGCGGAGTTCGGCGGTGGTGCCTCCACTACAAACCGACACCGCCTTCGGGTGGGTCGCCAGCCTCGGGTCGCCGACCCGCTGCTCGGGCGGATACAGGAGCTCGAGGTACCGGGTCGCCAATGCGCTGATGTACCGCGTGTCGTTGAGCTGTCGTGCGGAGAACTGGTCGGCATCCACCTCTTTTGCCTGGAGTCTGCGCACCTTGGGCCCGGGGAGCCCCCACTTCTTCGCACGAGCCAGGATCTCTCGATACTGCTGTGAATCCTCGCCAAGCCACTGGATGACCGTGCGGTCACCTTTCCCGGCATTCGCCGACCTGCGCACGAGGACCTTGTTCATGTAGCTGTCGTCCAGGGACTGCCAGCGGGGGAGGATGTGGTCCACGTCGAATTCGCCGCCCTGCAATAGGGCCTCCATGGGGATCGGGTCACCCGTGTAGAGGCAATGCTCCTCCTGTTCCCTCCAGAGGAGGACACGAAGGATGTCGCCCCGGCTGGGCTCCGCCCCACGAAGGAGCTGTCGGGCGAAAGATGCTGCCTCCTCCCGCTCCTTCTCCCTCTGTCGGACGCGCTTCGAATACTCATCGCGCTCTCGCTTGCCCTGCTTCAGTTCGCGGGCCATCTCGACGATGATGCGCGCCGGTTTCCCATGCTCCCGAACGACGGCGTTCACCACCTTGCGCATCTCCACGAGGGCCCGAAGCACGAGTGGGTTCGTGACGTTGCGTAACTCGATCGGCGTCTCCTTGCTGCTCAACGGGGGCAGACGATCCATCGCATCACCGCCCGGGCTCTTCGGATAGCATTGCTGGACGGCTTCGAACTCTGAAGCGCCCGCTTCCAACAACGGCAGCATCCGCTCGATGGCCTTGCGGGAATAAGCGAGGTATCCATCCGGCGGGGCCCAGCTGAGGAGCGCCTCCTGCTTCTCCTCCGAGAGCCCCGCCTCCTCCAGCTTCGCCCGCAACTCGTCGTCCTCGTCCTCGACCAAGGCGAGTCGCAACCGCTCCTTGGCCGGCTCTGGCATCTCCGCCCAGGGAACCACCGCATGCTTCTTGTCGAAGGCCTTGCGGAGTTTGGCTTCGACGACATTGCCGTCCAGTTTGTTACGCCGCCCACGCTCCAGGTTGAACTGAACAGCCGGGTCATGACCTAGGCCCAAACGTTTTTGGAGGGCATCTCGGATCCGATCGAACTTCCGGCTCTCGTGCGCTTCCAGCTCTTCGAGGACGACCTTCCTCTCCTCGTCCGTCAACTCACGGTCGGGCTGAAAGTTCACCGAGACCCGCAGGTTGTTGACCTCCTTGAGCAGCCGGAATCGCTGGGCGACCCAAAGGCCTTTCGGACAGCACCGCTCCTTGGGCTCCAGTGGGCACCGCTTGACGGAGGGGGCGCGGTGAAGGTTCGCCCGCGGGGGAGCGGCCGCGCGACGAGCCTCGTCCATTTCGAAGGGGCGTTGATCGAAGACCACGTGGCGCAGTTGTTCGATGGCGGCATCGGTGAGCTCCGGGTGGTGTTTCCTCTGCTCTGCGACCAGGAGGTCGAACTCCTTGGCGTACATTTCGCGTTTCGTGTGCCGCGCCCGAATGCGGATGGTCGGATCCTCCTCGAGCTGGCGCCTCCTCAAACCGGCCAGGAACTCGCCAAGGGTCCGTGCTCCTGAAGC
>JALTMS010000737.1 GCA_027001345.1 Acidobacteriota bacterium
CTCCATCCCACCCCGGCCGTGGGCGGCACCCCCACCGAACGCGCCACCACATTGATCGATTCAATCGAGCGGGTCCCCCGCGGCTGGTACACCGGTGCCCTGGGCTGGGTCGATGCCCGGGGAGACGGAGAGTTCCGCGTCGTCCTGCGCTGCGGCAAGCTCGAGGGGAGCGAGGCGGTGCTTTACGCCGGCGCCGGCATCGTGCGGGGCTCGGAGCCGGAGGCGGAGTACGAGGAAACGGCGCTCAAGCTCCGGCCGCTGCTGACAGCCCTCGGCGCCCTCGAACCATGAGCGCCGCAGCCCAGACCACCTGGTGCCGGCAGATCGCCGACGCGCTGGCCCGCAGCGGCGTGGAAATGGTGGCGATCTCTCCCGGTTCACGCTCGGCACCCCTGGCCCTGGCGCTGATCGAAGAATCCCGCCTGACCACGGAGGTCATCGTCGACGAACGGGCCGCGGCGTTTTTCGCCCTCGGGGCGGCGCGAGGGACGGGAAAGCCCGCCGCCGCGGTGTGCACCTCGGGCAGTGCCGGAGCGCACTACCACCCGGCGGTGATCGAGGCCGAGCGTGCCGGCATCCCCCTGCTGCTCCTGACCGCCGACCGCCCTCCCGAGCGACATCATCGCCAGGCACCTCAGACCACCGAGCAGGTGGGCTTTTATGGCGCCCATTGCCGAGGCAGCTTCGATCTCGGCCCCGCGGAGGCGGCCGCCCGGATGCTGACGGCCACCGCTCGTACCGTGGCCCTGGCCGTCGGTCGCGCCCGGGGCACGAGGGGATCGACGCCGGGACCGGTGCAGATCAACCTGCGCCTGCGCAAGCCCCTCGAGCCGGATCCCCAGGCACCACCGATCGTCGAGGCCTCGCTTCCCACCGTGCACCGGCCCGACTCGGTGCCGGCGGCGGCGAGCCTCGAGGCCCTGGCCGAGATCTGCCGGAGCAGGAGCCGCGGGCTGATCCTCGCCGGCCCGGCCCACCCCTGGACGGCGCTGGATCCCACTGTGCTTGCCCGCTTCGCCCGCCGCACGGGAATGCCCGTGGTGGCCGAAGCCGCCAGCCAGCTACGCTTCGCACCCCGTCCCCTGGCCTGTCACCGCTGCGAGAGCTGGGAGTGGCTGCTGCGCTGTGATCGTCTGAAGGACCTCGGCCCTCCCGACCTGCTGCTGCACTTCGGCCCTCCCTCGACTCCCAGCGGAGCGGGCACCCTGAGCCAGGCCTTTCCCGACGCGACCCTGGCAGTGGTCCACCCCGGTGCCGAGGGTGATCCCGCCGATCGCAGCGCGTTGATCGTCCCCGCCGAAGCGAAGCCGACCCTCGAGGGCCTGCTCGAACGCATCGGCGACGGGCCGGGAAGCCACGAAGACTGGGGCCGGCGCATCGGCGCCCTGGATACTGCCGCCTGGCTCGAGATCGAGTCGGCCCTTGCACGGGAGTCCGACTTCATCGAGGCGATCGCGGTGCGCGCGGTGCTCGAAAACCTGCCCGGGGGGGCGCTGCTCGCCCTGGCCAACTCCCTGCCGATCCGGGAGGTCGATCTCTTCTGCCCCGGGGCGATGGCTCGGGTGCCGGTGTTGCACCAGCGCGGTGCCCATGGCATCGACGGAATGGTGGCCGGGGCCGCGGGCGCGGGGCGCGCCAGTCGACGGCCGGTGGTGCTGCTCTGCGGCGACCTGGCCCTGCTCCACGACGTGGGCGCCCTGGCCGTGGCCCGCCGCTGCACGACGCCACTGGTGATCGTGGTGCTGGACAACGGCGGCGGGCGGCTGTTCGAAATGCTCCCCGCTGCACGCAGTCGGCAGCTCAGGGCGTCTTTCGACGAACTCTTCCTCGCCGATCCGGCACTCGATTTCCGTCGCCTGGCCGAGGCCTTCGAGATCCCCGCAGCGGTCTGCGACGACCCGCACAGCCTCGGCCGGGCGATCAGGCAGGCCTCGACCCGAGCCGGCTGCACCCTGATCGTGGCGCGCGTCGGCCAGGGAGCCGCGAGGACGATCGCCGACATGGTGTCCACCCTCCACCCCAGGCTCCTCGAAGCCGACTCGTGAACGGACCGCGGGTGGAAGCCGACGGCAGCGAGGAACTGCTGCTGGTCGGCTGGAAGGGCGGGCGCCGGGGGCCGATCGTGGCTCTTCACGGCTTTACCGGCCACGGCCGCGGATGGGGGCCCCTGGGC
>JALTMS010000738.1 GCA_027001345.1 Acidobacteriota bacterium
CATCGCAGGGGGCACCACGAAATCAGCGGGTGGCTCCCCAGCGCAGTGCGTGCTAGGCTGTCCGGCGATCGGGGTGTAGCGCAGTCTGGTAGCGCATCTGCTTTGGGAGCAGAGGGTCGCAGGTTCAAATCCTGTCGCCCCGACCATTCCAGCGAGCTCTTGGGCATCTACGGATGCCCAGGGGCTGCCGCCGTTTTCGGCGCCAACGAGTTCGAGCGGATGGGAAGGCGCGGCCCGATCTCGCGGAGTATTCGGAGAGTGTCCTGGTTCAATCAGGCGGATCGGAGTTCGAATTCGCCTCGGTTGCCGTGGCGATCCAACCGCTCGTCCTGCTGTCGAGCACCCGTAGCACCTCGGCGAACGATCGTGGAACCCGGCCAGCCATCCCGTGCTTGTCGAGCCATGCCTGCCATCGAGGCTGGACCGCCTCCGACATGCCCGCCAGCGTCTCGCTGATCGAGGCGAGCGGGACCTGCCGATGGTGCGCCACAGCGGCGATGGATGCCGTCACCCGAGTGTCGTCCAGGTCAACCTGATCCAGCATCACATGCAGGTCCGCGAAGTCTCGCCAGCGGGTGCTCGCCCGACCGCGCTGCAGCGCCGTCACCAGCTTCTCCGCCACGACCATGGTGCGCGGGTAGGCGAGCACTTGGACGTTGGGGTGCTGTCCGGGCAGGAGCGTCGGAATCTTCGTCGTGAGCGCCCCGGGCACGACAGGGTCGCCGACGTTTACGTCGGCCTGGAAGCGCATATTCGCCGTCGCCAGGTGGACCTGGAGCCGGGCCCGGATCCCTGGGTAGATGTCGTCGTCGCGGATGGCCGACGCGGTGAGCGTGTCGCGTTGGAACATCAAGCCGTCGTTCAACTCGATGCCCGCTACCTCGGCAACGAGCTTCGCCACGGCTGTGGGTTCGTTGTCGACTTCGAGGGCGAGGAAGTCGATGTCTCGGGTGGGGCGGCGGAGATCGAACGCGGCGAGCAGGACCCCTCCCTTGAGTACGAGCCGGTCCCGGTGAGGAGACCGCGCAAGGCGCGCGAGGAAGCCCTCGAGGGCGTACAGCTGCAAGAGCTCCGCAGTCGGGCGCCCTTGTTCACGTGCGAGCTTGCGGAGAGCCAGGTAGTTGGCGCCAGCCACGTCGGCGTGAGTCGGACGGCGTCTCACAGCAATACCTGCAGCGCGCGCAGCAAGGAGGGCTCGACCTTCGGAAAGGAACGAGCCAACTGCAGCAACTGCGCTGGGACTGCGTCCGGTCGACGGAGCCATCGCTTGAGAGCTTCCACCGCCACATCTTCGCCCTCTTGGTGGCGGAGACGAAAGGCGTCGATGATGGAACGCTCGGCGCTGTAGATGCCGAGGACCAGTCCGTCGTCCACCGCGATCTGCTCGCGACCCAGCGCGAACGTGTCTTCCTGGAAGCGGTGCCACTTCACGGGGGCCGCTACCTTGGGCGGGCGCCGGGATCTCGGCAGAGCGATCTCGATCACAGAGGGGATGGCATCGGTCAGGTCGTGGTGGGCAAGCGCCGACGCCAGGCAGAGCGTGGCATCGGGAGCACGGAGCGCGACCTGGATGAGGTCGGCATCGGCAAGGGGTGCGTTGGCCTTCCGGTAGGTGCCCCGTCCCAGGCGCTCCAGTGTGCCGTCTTCGACAAGCGCGCGGAGGCGGCGATCGGAGAGGCCCGCGTCGCGTGCAGCGGCGTAGGTGAAGGCGTTGGGGAGGTCGTCCAGGGCGCAGGCCATCGGAGGTATATGTAGCCACGTCATGGGCCCGTGGCCACGATTTCCGCCGAACTCCCCATTGAGTGTCACCGCCCCACGATTCCCACGCCTCGATCAGCAGCTCAACAGGGGGGCTGAACGGTTACGAGCCCCCCACCGACCACGTCAGCCACGCCCTAGGCGTGGCCTTAGGCCGCTTCCACCCCGCCGGCGAGTGCATCCTCGACCCCGCGACCGCCGACCTCTCCCACGCCCTGCCGGCGGGCATCCTCTTCCTGGACGGCTCCCTGGCCCGCACCGACACCCGCGACAGCCTAGTACCCGGGATCCGTAGTTCCTACCGAGTAAGGTCGACCGGAGCGATGGTCCAGGGGAACTGGTCGACCAAGGTGTCGACCAACTCGTCCATGGTGCCCCGGAATGCCGTGGATTCCCACCGACCGCCCCGAAC
>JALTMS010000739.1 GCA_027001345.1 Acidobacteriota bacterium
GGCGCACCCGAGCGATGTCCTCGAAGCGCTCGGCCTTCAGCCCGAGGGAAATCGCGTCGAGCAGAGCCTCCCGCAGGCGAATCCGCCGCGAGGCCCTGAAGCGCTCCATGCGCGCGAGGAAGGCCTGCTCGTCGAGGAAGAGCACCGCCGCCAGGATCGCCTCCGCCCGCACTTCCCAGCTTTCCAGGCGACGATCGAGAAGCTCGAGAATCTGCTGCTGGAGGTCCCGGCGCCCCGCCAGCTCGCGGTGAAAGCGGCGATAGAGACTGATCGCCTCCCGGCGCGTCTCGTAGTAGCCGTCCTCGAGCCCCATGCGCACCAGGTCGGCGAAATAAGGCTCGTACTCAGTGGCCCGGTGGAGCGCCGCCAGGGAGTTGCGCTTGAGATAGCCACGGAAGCCGGCGAAATGGTCTCGGATGAACGGGTAGCGCTCGCGGCAACCGAGCGCACCGATCAGCTTGATTCCGCGGTTGACCACCAGGTAGTCGGAAGCCGCCAGGTACTCCTCCATCTTGATCCGATAGTACTGCCGGTAGAGCTGCTCGATCGACGGCTCCCGTCCCTCGACGGCCAGGTGCTTGACGAGGCTGTCGAAGTTGCGCTGAAAACGGACGAAACGCGGCTCGACCACCTGGGAGACGAATTCCACCGGCCGGCCCTCGAGCACACTCGACACCGCCCGCACCACCGCCTGCTCCATGCCCCGGTCGTAGAGCGCCGCGGCGTTGTCGGCAAGGCGGTGCCGGCGCTCCGGATCGGCGGCCAGAGCCTCGATGCGCGCCGCCAGGTCTTCGGCGTCCACCTGGTCGACGCCGGTGGCCGGATCGCGGCGCTCGAAGAGCACCTCGGCGCCCTCCTTCTCGGCCACGGCCAGGGCGTTGAACTCCTGGTGGTCACCGGGCAGCCCACGCTTGGGAATCAGCAGCGCCGCTCGTCCGAGGGCCAGCACCTCCGAGAGCGAGCCCGCTCCGGCGCGACAGACCAGCAGATCGGCGGCCCGCTGGTAGTCGTAGAGATCGTCGAGGTAGCGATGGCCACGGTAGAAGACCCGGCCGTCCTCCCTCCGGGCCACCAGCTCGGCAGCATCGAAGCGCTCGCCGAGCACCTGGTGGATCCCACGAGCCGTGTCGCCCACCGCGTCATAGTCGAGGGAGGCTTGCAGGCCGACGCTGTGGACGATGTAGAGTCGGTCTACGGCGGCCAGCCGCTCGAGCGCCGCGACCAGGGCCCGATTGATGCTGCGGGCGCCCATCGAGCCGCCGGCCACGACCACCACGAAGGCATCGGCGGGCAGGCCGAGCCGGCGCCGGAGAGCCGCGGGATCCTCTCCCTGCTCGAGATACTCCCGGCGCACCGGATAGCCGGTGTCCACGCAGCGGTTGTTCCAGATGAAGTAGGCCGTCTCCTTGAAGCTCACCAGGACCAGATCGGCGAACAAGGAGGCGAACTGGTTGAGCAGCCCGGGCACCAGGTTCTGCTCATCGATCACGATCCGTAGTCGCAGAAAGGGCTTGAGCGCAAACGCTGCGACGATCACCGGAGCCGAAACGTAGCCTCCTGCCGCCAGCACCAGCCGGGGCCGGAAGCGCAGCAGCCAGGCCAGGGAGGACAGGGCGCCGCGCATCACCGAGGCCAGCGCCCGCAGCTTGCCCAGCCACGAGCCCCCCGCGAAAGGTGCGGAGGGGATGAACTGCAGCGGGATTCCGTGGCGCGGAACGATTTCTTCCTCGGCCCGGCCACGCACGCCGAGGTACAGCGCCTCGCCCACCACACCCCGTCGGCGCAGCATCTCGTACAGCGCCAGGCAGGGGTAGACGTGTCCCCCGGTCCCGCCCCCGGTCAGGACGACACGCACCTCCTCGAAGGCCTGGGGGTCAGCGGATTCCCGTCGCGAGGCCATCGCCGCGGGGGGAGTCAGTGGGACATGAAGGGATTGGTTCCCGCGCCGTGATCGGTTCGATCGACCACGTCGCTGATCTCGGGGACTTGCTCGATGATCGCGTGGCGAATCCCCTCGCTCAGGGTGGCCTGGGCACCGGAGCAGCCCTGGCAACCGCCACCGAGCTGCACGTAGGCCACACCGTCGCTGACCTCCACCAGCTCGATCCAGCCGCCATGTTGCGCGAGGGAGGGCTGGACACGCTCGTCGAGCACGAGCTGCACCTTCTTGGCCACCGGATCCTTCCACTCGGGCTCGGAGGCGGGATTGTTGATCTGGAAGCCGGCGTTGCCATCGTGTTCGACGAAGTCGACGGTGGCGCCCTTCATCCACTCCGCCGACTGGGCGTCGAAAACGGCCTTGATGCCGTCGGCCTCGACCACCTGGTCCTGCTCGGTGATCTCCTCGTCACCCACCAGTTGCAGACCATAGCGGAAGGTATAGTTGCCCACCTTGGAGGCCCGGATCCTCAACGCGGTGGCGTCATCGCCGGACTCTTCCATGATTTCGCGAATCTTGCTGCTCGCCGCCTGGGTGAAGCTGATCATCTGAAGATCTCCTCGTATCTGGGTCGCTGGGCTGGCAGTTTACCCTTCCCCGCCGGGAATTGCGCCTCGGCCCGCCGGGAGCGGAATTTCGGATGCATGACCTCCCGAAAGGGCCCGGACTGGCCTGCCCCCCGGGCTCCAGTATCATCGCCGACGATTCATCGGTGCTCTGGGCGAAACGGCGCCATGGGCCGCTGGCCGGGCCCTTCGAGCCCTCCGGCAGCCGTTTGCGGCATCTTGCCTCGAAGCTTGATGAACAAACCGGGTTAATCAGAGTCGCTCAGTCCGTATACTAGCGGCTTGGCCAGCCCCGGCGCCGCTCCCGGCCCCGGGGAAGAGGTCGACAGGAAGCGATCATGCCCCAGATCCCCCTGATCCCCCGAGAGGTGCTTTTCGGCAATCCGGGCCGGGCGGCACCGCGGATCTCCCCCGACGGCGCCCGCCTGGCCTACCTCGCGCCCTCCCCCGAGGGGGTGCTCAACATCTGGGTTCGCACCCGGGGCCGGCAGGACGACACCCAGGTCACCGATGACCGACATCGCGGCATTCGCTCGTTCACCTGGACCCACGATGGCCAGCACCTGCTCTATGTCCAGGACCAACAGGGCGACGAGAACTGGCACGTCCACCTGGTCCACGCCGCCGAGCGCAACACTCGCGACCTGACCCCCTTCGACGGCGTGCGGGCCCAGGGGGTGATGCTCGACCGGCATCATCCCGGACAGATGCTCGTCGGCCTCAATCGCTCGGATCCGACCATCTTCGACGTCTACCGGGTCGATCTCGTCAGCGGCAAGCTGAGCCTCGACACCAAGAACCCGGGAGACGTGGTGAGCTGGATCACCGATGCGGATTTCCAGATTCGCGGCGCGGTGACCAAGAGCACCAGCGACGGCAGCACTTCGCTGCGGGTGCGTCGCACGGTTCGGGATCCGTGGAAGGAGATCGCCCACTGGCCATTCGAAGACAGCGGCGGTCCGGTGGCCTTTACTCGAGACGGAAAGGCGATCATCGCCGAAACCTCCACCGACAGCGATACCACCCGGCTGGTCCTGCTCGACGCCGAGACCGGCGAGACGCTCGAGGAACTGGCCCATGACCCCCGTTGCGACGTGGGCAGCCTGATGATCGATCCGGAAAGGAGGGTCGTGCAGGCGGTGGGGTTCAACTACCAGCGCAACGAGTGGAAGGTGCTCGATCCCGGTATTGCCGACGACTTCCAGCGAATCGCCGAGCAGACCCGGGGACAGTTCGTGGTCACCGATCGCGATCATGCCGATCGTTTCTGGATCGTCGCCGACGAGGTGGACGACGGTCCACTGGCCTGGCAACTCTACGATCGACAGCAGGGACGCATGGAGTTGCTCTTCGTCAACCGCCCCGAACTCGGGGACTACCGCCTGGCTCCGCGGGAACCGGTGCTGATCCGGACCCGGGACGGAGCCGAGATGGTGGGTTTTCTCACCCTTCCCCTCGATCGCCGGGAACCGGGGCCGATGGTGCTGGTGGTGCACGGCGGCCCCTGGGCCCGGGACCGCTGGGGCTTCGACGCCGTCGCCCAGTGGCTGGCCAACCGGGGCTATGCCGCGCTGCAGGTCAACTTTCGCGGCTCGACGGGCTACGGCAAGCGCTGGCTCAACGCCGGCAACGGAGAGTGGGGCGTGGGGGCCATGCAGCACGACCTGAGCGACGCGGTGCAGTGGGCGATCGACCAGGGCCACGCCGACCCGACCAAGATCTGCATCTACGGCGGCTCCTACGGCGGCTATGCCACGCTGGCCGGGCTGACCTTCACCCCCGAACTCTACTGCTGCGGGGTGGACATCGTCGGTCCCTCCAACGTCCGCACGCTTTTCGAATCGGTGCCTCCCTACTGGAAGCCGATGAAACGGCAGTTGATCCGCCGGGTGGGGGACGTGGAGGCCGACGAGCAGCTCAACCGACGCATCTCGCCGCTCTACCACGTGGACAAGATTCGCGCTCCGCTGATCATCGCCCAGGGCGCCAACGACCCGCGGGTCAACATTCGTGAAGCCGATCAGATGGTCGAGGCCATGCGCCGCCGCGGCCTGGCGGTGACCTACGTGGTCTACCCCGATGAGGGACATGGCTTCGCCCGCCCGGAGAACCGCCTCGATTTCTACGGTCGCATCGAGGAGTTTCTCGCCGACCGGCTCGGCGGCCGCGCCGAGCCCTGGGTTCAGGTGGCCGGCTCGACGGCGGAACTTCGCTGACCGACCCTCACCCGGCGATCTCCGCGCGGGTGGCCGGGGCGCTATCATGCTCCGATGAAGCCAGGTGGGCAGACTCCCATGACCATCTGCCGGCAGCGGCTCGAGCAGCGCGAACAGGAGCTGCGAGCGGCCGCGGCCGCTGGCCGGCGCATCGGCTGGGCACGGCTGGTCACGCTGCTCGGCGGGCTGGCCCTGCTCGGCAGCATCGTGCTGACAGGCGAGCCGGCCCCCGGATGGCTGTGGCTGCCGCTGGTCGCATTCTTCTCCCTGCTCGCCCTGCACGAGAAGGCCGATCGCCGTCGACGGCATGCCGATCGAGGCGCCGACTTCTATCGCGCGGCCCTGGCACGCGCCGAAGGGCGGTGGGCCGGGCAGGGTTTCGGAGGCGAGGATCTTGCCGAGCCGAACCACCCCTACGCCGCCGACCTCGACATCTTCGGCCCCGGCTCGCTGTTCGAGTTTCTCTGCCGGGCACGGACTGCCGGCGGCCGGCGACGACTGGCTGGATGGCTCACGCAGCCGGCCTCGGGCGACGAGATCCGCCGGAGACAGCAGGCCGTGCGGGAACTGGCCGATCGGATCGACCTGCGGGAGGATCTCCACCGCCTCGGCCAGCAGCTCGGCGCTCGCCTCGACGAGCAGGGCGTCCGCCAGTGGGCCGGCCAGCCGCCCACCCTGCCGCGCCTGCCCGCCCTCGTCGGCGCGGGTCTGACCTGCCTGCTGCTCGCCGGCCTGACCGTCTGGCTGACCACCGGAGGCGGACTGTGGCTGGTGGCCACCGCCGCCCTCGGCCACTTCGCCTTGACCCTCGTCTTCCACCAGCGAGTGGAACAAACCCTCACCTCGGCGGAAAGCCGGATGCCCGATCTGGCCCTGGTGGCCGGTCTGCTGGCAAGACTCGAGACCGAAACCTTTGCCAGCCCCTGCCTGGCAGAACTGCAAGCAGGACGCGAGACGACTGCCACCCCCGCCTCGGCCAGCATCCGCCGCCTGTCCCGCCTGATTCGCCTGCTCGACTGGCGCCGCAACCAGATCTTCATCCCCCTCGCCCTGCTGCTGGCCTGGGGTACCCACCTGGCCTTCGCCATCGACCGCTGGCACCGGCGTCACGGCGCAGAGGTCGCGCGATGGGTGGAGGCCGTCTTCGAAGTCGAGGCGCTGGTCTCGCTCGCCGCCTTCGCCTGGGAGAACCCGCAGCACGTCATGCCCGAGATCGTCGCATCCTCCGAGCCGCGACTTTCCGCTCGGGGGCTGGGCCACCCCCTGATCGAGGCCCGACGCTGCGTGCGCAATGACCTGGCGCTGGGCCCCGAGCGCGCCCTGCTGGTGGTCAGCGGGTCGAACATGTCGGGCAAGAGCACCTTGCTGCGGGCGGTGGGCGTCAACGTGGTGCTGGCCCAGGCCGGAGCACCGGTCTGCGCCGAGGCCATGAGTCTGTCTACCTTGCAGGTCGCCGCGTCGATCCGAATCAACGACTCGCTGAGTTCGGGAGTCTCCCGCTTCTACGCCGAGATCCAGCGCATCCGGCAGATCTTCGACCTGGCCGCCGCCCGCTGCCCTCTGCTCTTCCTGCTCGACGAGCTACTCGCCGGCACCAACTCCCACGACCGCCGCATCGGCGCCGAGGCGATCGTGCGCGGTCTGCTCGAACGGGGGGCGATCGGCCTGCTGACGACCCATGACCTGGCCCTGACAGCCATGGTCGGGGACCTGCCCGCGGCAGCCGAGAACGTGCACTTCGAAGACCAGCTCACCCCGCAAGGGATGGTCTTCGACTACCGCCTCGAGCCCGGCGTGGTCACCCACTCCAACGCGCTGGCGCTGATGCGCGAAATCGGCCTGGAGATTCCCGGCCCGTGATCAACCAGAAACAGGCCGGCTACAGGAGCTGCTGGAGCGCGTCGACCAGGGCCTGGTTCAGGTAGGGCTTGCGCAGAAAGCAGACCCTGCTCTCGTCGGCCAGGGTAGCCTCGAAGTGCTGCGGACCGTGGCCGCTGGAGAAGATCACGGGAACGTCTTCCTTCATCCGGCGGATTTCTCTGAAGGCCTGCTCGCCATCCATCTGGGGCATGGTCAGGTCGAGTAGCACCACATCGATCGTCTCGGCGCGAGCACGAAAGCGCTCGATGGCCTGGCGACCGTCTTCGGCCTCGATCACCTCGAGACCGGCCTTCTCGAGCATCCGCGCCGCCACCCGGCGGACGGAGGGTTCATCATCGACCAGCAGCACCGTGCCATTGCCGCTCCAGGCGCCCTCCCGGGCGGTGCCGGCCTCCACCGCTTCGACCCCCTCGGCGGCCGCCGGCAAGAGCACCTTGACGGTGGTGCCCTTGCCCTTCTCGGTACAGACACACAGGGCACCACCATGGCCGCGAATGATGCCGATCACCACCGCCATCCCCAGGCCCCGTCCGGTCTTCTTGGTGGAGAAGAAGGGGTCGAAGAGGCGAGCGGCCACCTCGTGGCTCATGCCCGTTCCGGTGTCGGCGACCTCGAGGAAGACGTAGGCGCCCTCGTCTCTCTCGGGCCCGAGGATCAGTCGGTCGAGGTAGGAGCGGGAGCAGTGCTGCACACCGAGTGCCAGCCGGATCGAGCCCGTGCCCCCGTCGATCGCCTCGGCAGCGTTGGTGATCAGGTTCATCACGACCTGGCGCATCTGGGCCGGATCCACCAGGACCAGCGGGAGATCGGCGTCGAAATCGAAATTGAGCACGGTTCCCTTGGGCAGCGCCACCTCGAGCAGGTGGGCCATCTCTCTGACCAGCGCCGGCAGATCCACCGCCTCGACCCGAAAGTGCCCCTTGCCCGAATACACCAGCATCTGGCGGCAGAGTTCCGAAGCCCGCTGGGCGGCGGTGGCGATGTCCTCGACGTACTCCCGCTCCGGCGATGGCGTGCCCAGCTCGGCGAGGACCAGGTCCGCATTGCCCAGCACCGTCACCAGCATGTTGTTGAAGTCGTGAGCGATGCCCCCGGCCAACACACCGAGAGATTCGAACTTCTGGCTCTGCAGGACCTGGGCTTGCAGCCGGCCGCGCTCGCTCTCGTACTGGATACGACTGATCACCACGCCGAGGTGTCCGGCCACGTCCGCCAGGTACTCCCGCTCCGCCTCGCTCGGTGCCCGCTCGGTCTCGCCGCCGAAAGCCAGCACACCGACGCAGCGATCGATCACCATCAGGGGAATCACAGCCGCGTTGCCGGCCTGACCGTCGCCCGGCGGCAGCCGCCCGAACCACGGCCGACGCTCGCTGCAGACGCGCTCGGCGAGCTGGAGATCGACAGGGGCGGTGGAATCGACCTCGGGGCCCACCCGGCGCAGGCAGCCCTCCTCGCCATCCCGGACGAGGAGTTCCATCCACCGGCAATCGAAATGAGAAGCAAGGGAATCCCGCAAGCACTCGGCGAGTTCTTCGTAGCCCCGAACGTCTTGCAGACGCCGGGTCCAGGCCAGCAGAGCCTGACCGAGGCGCTGCCGCTCACGCAGCGCCAGATTCTGCTCGATCAGCCGGGAGAGCATCCAGGCACCGCCGGCCGCCAGCAGCAACGCGACGATCAGCAGACCGACCCCGGTCAGCGAGCCGCCCCAACGCCCTTCGCCGGCAAGAGGTGCGATCGCCAGCCGCCACTGCCCGTCGAGCACCTTGACCGGCAAGACCACCAGCGCCTCGGCCGGATCGATCTCGGCCTCGCCTGCCAGAACGGGCGCTCCTCCCGGTTCGCGGAGATCGACCCGGTAGGCCTCGCGCAGGGCCGAGCGATCGAGCAGCCTGCCGATGATGTCATCGACGCGAAACACGCCGTTGACGAAACCCTCGACTCGCCGCCCCTGGCCGATCACGGGGAAGTAGCCCGCAACACCCCGACCGCCCTGCAACAACTCGATCACCGGCGTGAATGCCGGCTCGCCGGACTCGGCGGCCCGCCCGAGCGCTCCGGCAACCCGCGCATCAGGGTGCCGGTAGAGGTTCCAGCCCAGAGCCCGCTCGTTGCCCTTCTCGGGCCGGATCCAGCGAATCGTGCCCTCGGCAT
>JALTMS010000740.1 GCA_027001345.1 Acidobacteriota bacterium
CTCGGGAAGCGAGCCGATACCCGTGGATTGCCCGGGACGCAGGTAATCGAGCAGTTGGCTGCCGTCGCCTTCCGCCGTGGCAAGGATTTCTCGTGGATTCCAGCGGCAGCGAGCGTTGTCGATCAGCATCAACGAGGGGGCGCCGGCCGCGGGAACCAGGGCCGCATGATCAGCCATTGGCAGCTCCCAGAGCCGGGTCGGAGAGTCGAGGAAGATCACCGACGGCTCGGCGAAGATCGCATGACCTTCATGGCCGCAGAGAGCCGGAATCAGCAGGCGCTGGGCGAGCAGCGAGAGGTTGCGCACCCCCGGGCCCAGGACTTCCGCCAGGGCCTCGTCGAGGCGTCGGATCCGGATTCCACCCGCGAGGCGCTCGAGCTGCTGCTGGAGGACGCGGGCGGCGATCTCTTCCCCCGGCCGGACGCCGATGAATGCGCGTAGCGGGCCGGGACGACTCTGCCGCGGCGGTGGGGTGAGCAGCTCCGGCTCGGAATCCACCGTCAACCTGGCCAGGTAGCGGCTAGCCGCATCGATCTGGAATTGCCACGCGTCGAGGGGCTGGTCGAAGTCGGGGAGCGGACTTTCGCAGAGAAACGCGCGAGCAAAGGGGCTGGAGGCCGCACGTCGATAGAGAAAGGCCTCGAGCGCCTCGCTGGCCGCGACGGGACGATAGCGCTGGAGGTCGGCGCGCAGCGGTTCGATTTCGGCCAGTGCGCGGGCGACGGCCCGTGGCACGGCCAGACCCGTGGCGTCGGCGGTCTCGAGCACTCGCTCGAGAGGCTGCGGGGAGGGAGTGGTGGCGGGTGGGGTTTCCATGTGCCAGGCGCTCAGCTCGACGTTGCTGCTGTCGGCGATACGGGCGAGCAGGAGGTCCCTGCGCCGCGAGGCGGCGAGCAGATTCCACTCGGCGTCTGCCGCCTGTTCGAAACCCCAGCTCCGGATGCGGGTGGCACCGAGAACGATGGCGGAGACCGCCAGCGGGATCTGTTCGCCGAAGCGGAAAGTGGTGATGCGCCCCGGATCTCCCGCGTCGACCAGCCAGCCACAACCCATGTGGGGCAGCACCAGCCGTCCGGCTGCCGGAGTCTTCCACCAGGCCGGGTGGGAGTCGGGCGTGATCGCCAGCACGCAAGAGGTCAGGGCCCGAGCCATGGCGGGAGGTGGGGCCTGACATTTGCCCACCACGACCAGATCGGCGTGCAGGTTCTCGGCAGCCAGGGCGAGGGCGGTTTCGGGTGTCGTCACCAGAGCCAGCGTCTCGCGCTGGCGGCGCCACTGCTCGAGAACGTCGGAGGACGGCATGCGAGCGACGAGCAGGGCTGTCACGCCCTTCCAGCAGCCCGCCACGTCGCGCAGCAGCGGCTGTGCGGCGGCCTGCTGCAGCCCCTCGGCCAGACGTGTCCAGCGCTGGGG
Source organism: Acidobacteriota bacterium (assembly GCA_027001345.1). Taxonomy (GTDB): domain Bacteria; phylum Acidobacteriota; class Polarisedimenticolia; order J045; family J045; genus JALTMS01. The sequence continues at coordinate 1,414 of JALTMS010000740.1, forward strand.
GTCCGTGCTGCGGGGAAGCAGTGTCAGGGTGCCCGCATCGACCACTTCATGCACGATGCGATCGAAGTCTTCGACCCACTGGGGATGGTTTTCCTCGATCGCGCCGAGCCGAACCACGGCCAGGGAGTCCACGTCGCGACAGGCCTCGAGCAGGCGCGCCTGGAAATCGGCGAGGTCCTCTTCGATCCAGACACAGGCACCGTCGGGCAGGTCCCATTCCTCGCTCAGCCAGCGCCGAGCTTGGGCAGCCAGGCCGGCAACCGGCTCCCAGGCCACCACCCGGCAGCCGGGCTCGAGGGCCATCAGACCCGTGACGGGGTAGCCGAGACCGACACCGAGCAGCGCCACGACCCGCGGGCGCCGACCTTCGAGGGGCAGAACCTCGGCGTAGGGCTGGATCGGGTCGTGCCACACCTTGCCGTCGATCAGCAGGGTGGGGCAGTGGCCCCGGCTCTCGTCGGCCGGCAGGACTTCGATGCTCAGAGGCCGAGCCGGGGGGCGGCTGCCCGTTGCGGAGGTCTGCGCGTTCTGATCGCTCATACGAGGCTCCCTTGTCCCTCGGGGGGTGAGCGGGGGTTGTATTCAAGATCCGTGCCGACCGCGGGGCGCCCGAAGGCGAGCGCCGATCGGCCCGGTCGAACGGGTGTTGAGTGCCGTCGGCGAGGGCCTGTAACGGAGTTCGCCGCGTGAGGGGCGACGTTGATCCGTCACTTCCGGGTCCCGGTGTCAGAGTGCTGACGCCGGGACCCGGAAG
>JALTMS010000741.1 GCA_027001345.1 Acidobacteriota bacterium
TGATCCTGCTCATCGTAGACATGGCGGTCCATGGGCTCGTCATCGTCGTTGGGCTCGATGAAGGGATAGATCTCCTCCGCCGTCATGCCCTCGAAGCCCATGTCCACCAGCGCCCCCGGCGGGGCCTGCAGGCCGTCGGCCACCAGCAGGGCATTGACCGCCAGGTCCGAGGCCAGGTCCCAGCGCTTGCGGTCGCGGTGGCCACGGCGGGCGAAGTGCGACAAAGCGCTATGCAGGGCCTCGTGGGCGAGCACGAACTGCAGGTGCGGGCCGCTGAGAGCGTCGATGAATTCCGGGTTGTAGTAGAACTTGCGCGCGTCGGTGGCGGTGGTAGGGCACCAGCGGGGGTCGGCCGCCTGCAGGGGCAGGCGCAGCACCAGGGCGCCGAGGAAGGGGCGGTCGAGGATCAGCCTGGTGCGGGCGGCGCTGAGTTTGGTTTCTATTGGGTCGGTGGTCATAAAGGGTTTTTTCGGGAAAGTGGCTCTGGCCTCTGTTTTGTTTGGATTGGTGGTTTGAGTTGGGATTTGAGGTGGCTACACAGCCTGAGGTATCAGTGGCCATTTCGCATCCGGGTGGACGGCTGTGTGTTACTTTCTTTTGTGCGGCCAAAAGAAAGTAGGTTCCTCTCGCGAATCGGTGCACGGAGAAACGGTTGAATAGTTGAAAAGCATGAGTCTCATCAGGTACTTAGGAGTTGCGAAACTAACTGAGTATCTGAGAGGAGACCCATGCTTGTTGAAAGTCTGATCAAAGAGACGGTGGAATTGCAAGGATTTCGTGTGGTGACGGTGCAGAAAACGGGACATGGACTGGAGGCAGAATTGGCCCCGACCGGCGTTACGCGCCCCGCTGCGGTACCTGCGGGGAGCCTGCCCAGTACCGTGATACCCGCGCCACCCGCCGCTTCCGGCATGTGCCGCTGTGGGGAATCAACGTGCACTTGGTCTATACGCCACGCCGGGTGGTTTGCGAACACTGTGGCGGAGTCCATGTCGAGGCGATGCCCTGGGTGACGGGCAAGCGGCGATTCACTCGTGCTCTGATGGTCACGCTGGCGAGCTGGGCGCGGATTCTGACATGGAGCCGGTTGGTTTCGCAGTGTACTAAATCCGAGTGGAGGTGCTCCACGCTCTCTCGCATTTCACTGCCGTGGGCGTGCCAAGCAATGCCCTGACCGGTTGACCCCGAGAACCCGGTTAATCCCGCCCAGTTCCTCTTGCCGTGCGGACCAGTAGGGAACCTCTGAACAACTTGTTCAGAGGCTCCCTAGAGCATCCCCAGCACCGCGGCCTTCACCGCCGCGGCCAGTTTGTTGACGGTGCCGAGTTTCTCAACCGCGTTGTTGATGTGAAAGTTGACCGTGCGCTCGGAGATGCCGAGGATGGTGGAGACCTCGCCGGAGGTCTTTCCGTCGGCGGTCCAGCGCAGTACCGTAAGCTCCCGGTCGGTGAGGTGGATTTCCGTTTCGGGCCGCAGCCGGGGGCCCAGGCAGCGCGACATGCCGACGTGGGCGATCTGCGTGAGCCAGCTCATCTTCGCGGCCTTGTCGAGCAACTCGGTGTCGGTGAGCGGTTCGTCGGAGCGGGCCAGGGTCAACAGCCCGCCGATACCCTGGGCGTCGTGGCTCGATTGCGCCCAGCCGAAGTGCAGGCCGAAGGAGCGAGCGCCCTCCCACAGCTCGCGGGCCGAGGTGAAGATTTCGTCGGTCCATAGCAGCGGCAGCGAGGAGCGCATGCCGTGATTCACCGTGGGGTCGATGGCCAGGTACCCCTTCTCCTGGTAGCGGGCCTGCCAGTCAAGGGGATAGTTGTTGAGCATGATGATCCGCGGCCGGGAGATGGGCACGGGTGCGCGCAGACCGTAGGCGCAGTAGTCGAAGCCGAGGTCGCGGGCGATCGAAGTGAGTTTGTCGAACAGCTCTTGTTTGTCGTCGATGGTCAGCAGTGAGTGCAGCTGATCTTCCTGCCAGCCGTCCATTGGTCTCCTCCTTGTCGGCACCATTAGGGAAGCGCAGATTTAATCATACGCGACCCCCGTATGATTAAATCTGCGCTTCCTTAGTGCCGCGACCCTGACAAATCTAACACTACCCCGGATCGCTCCCCTTGGGTAACGTAAAAAATACGTAGACAACGCGGGAATATCGAGAATGTTAACCGTATCAGACGATGGCTACATCAGACTATCCCTGGCCGACGCCCGCAGCACTCCGCTCGTGCACCTGCTGTCCGGGCTGGATGAGGAGCCGCGGGAGTGCGCGGCGCGCGATGTCAAGACTTGTGAAATCTCCGGCTATACCGAGTGGGTCAGTCTTACCACGCCGACGATCTCCCTCGGCTGGGATTGGCGGCTGGAGGTGGCCGGCGAGCGGCCACGCTATGTGCGGGAGGGGCCGCCCCGCGGGAACCTGATGCTGCTGGACGCGGAGGCCCGTGACCTGGGGGCGGCGGCGAGCGACACCGTGCTCGGCGCGATGATCGACGCCATGGCGTGGCAGGAGGCGACCGAGAAGGCGATCAAGACCCGTTACGTCTAATTGAATTGAACCGACATCGAGCTTTTTCGGCAGCGCGTCACGCCGCGGAGCGCGGTCACTCGACGAAGAGGCCGCACCGGCGTTTAGTTGTGCTACCTCCGTCATTATCAGCCGGGAGGAGTTCCCGGCAACCTGACAACTCTACCAGTTACGCAAAAACACGATCTGCCCTGCAATAGCCCCGTCTTTATCGAACGTGAAAGAGGGGTTGACCATGGAGATGGTTTCAGGGACTCCGGCGCTGCTGCCGCGAGGTGTTTATTCAGAGGTTTCCCGTTATCGCCACCAGGTGTTCGTCGAGCGTCTCGGCTGGGACTTGCGGGTGGATAACGGAGAGGAAAGAGATCAGTTCGACCGGCCCGATACCGTTTATGTCATCGCGCGAGATGACCATGGACGGGTGATCGGTTGCGCCAGGCTCCTGCCCACCACCCAATCCTATTTGCTCGGGGAGGTATTTCCCGGGCTGCTCAACGGGGAACCGCCGCCCCGCTCGCCGGAGGTGTGGGAGCTCTCCCGCTTCGCCGCCGCCGATCTCAACCACGCTCCCACCTCCCCGGCGGGGCAGTTCTCCTCCCCCATCGCCGTCGACCTGCTGAGAGAGTCCATTGCCTGCGCCGCGGCCCGTGGCGCGAAGCGTCTAATCACCGTCTCGCCCATCGGGGTGGAGCGGCTGTTGCGCCGTGCCGGATTCAACGCGCGCCGCGCAGGGCCACCCATGGTGGCCGAGGGGCATCCGGTGGTGGCCTGTTTGATCGAGACGGGGATCGAGACGGTTTGAAGGAGACGCAGATGAACGCAATGGCGGAAACGAACGAGATGGAAAAATGGATCCTCTACAGCACCTGCGACGAGGATTCCAACTCCGAGCTGGAGGCCCTCTCGCTGAGTGAAGAGGACGAGGTGTTGAGTGTCACCGGCAGCGGTTGTCGATCCCTGAGCTTGCTGGTGGAGAACCCCAAGCGGCTCACCTCCGTGGACTACTCGCCGGGGCAGAGCCACCTGCTGGAGCTGAAGCTGGCGGCGATCCGGGCGCTCAACTACGACAAGGGGTTGGCCTTCTTCGGTGTCGACGACTGTTCGGACCGCTGGACCATCTTCAACGAACTGAAAAAGGATCTGACGCCGCGGGCCGCCGCCTATTTCGAGCGGCACCGCAAGGCGATCGAGTCGGGGGTGCTGTTCGCGGGGCGTCACGAGCAGTTCTACGTCCGCTTCGCCGCGCCGATGTTGCGTTTGTTGTATGGGCGCGCCTTCAAGCGGATCTTCGCCGCCGACTCCCTGGAGGAGCAGCGCAGGATTTATGCCTCGTCGGTCAACGGGTTCCTGTGGCGCGCCCTGGTTCGTTACGGTTTCTCCGATCTCACCATCAAGCTGATCCTGAACGACGACAAGTACAAGATCACCAACGACGTGGGGCCGGCCGGCGAATACATCCTCGAACGTCTCGATCACACCTTCAATTTCCACTTGGCGAAGGACAACCACTGGCTGAGCCTGATGATCAACGGTCGTTACCTCGATCGATCGGCGCTGCCCCATTTTCTGCTGGAGGAGAACTACGAGGCGATCCGGCGCTCCACCACCGACGTGCGGGTGGTGACCGCCAACATGCTGGATTACATCGCGAGCCTGCCCGATGGCTCCATCGACAAGTTCTCGCTTTCCGACATCACCAGCTGCATCACCCGCGAGGAGTTCTACCGCCTGATGAGCGAGGTGGCGCGGACAAGCCGAGAGAACGCGAAGCTCTGTTATCGCAATTTCCTTGCCCGCTATCGCGTGCCGAACACCATGAAGCCCCGCATGTTACGCAATGGGGAGATGAGCGACCGCCTGACTCGCGACGATATCTCCTTCGTCTACACACTCGAAGTGGCCTCGGTGGTCGCCTAATTACGAAAACAGGAAGAATGGAATGAACTATTTGAAAAAAGAGAGGGAGACGCTTGAGGCGCTGATGCCGGGCTTCGACGAGCGCCTTGCGGAGATACCGCTGGCGGATCTGGAGTCGAAGGGGAATCCGGGTATCGAGCTGTTTCGGGAGTTCGGTGGCCCCGGCCTGCTGGTGTCGGAGGAATACGGCGGCAAGAACGCCAATCAGCTGCAGATGGTGAGGGTGCAGCGCGCCCTGGCCAGTCGCTCCCCGTCGCTGGCCCTGGCGACCAACATGCATAGCTGCACAGTGGCGGCGGTGCCTCCCTGCGAGGCCACCTCGGAGCTGTTGAAGAGCATCGCCGAAAACGGTCTGTTTCTGGCCTCGGGGTTCGCCGACGGTCAGCCGCAAAAGAGCATTCTGCGCCCCTCCATGGAGGTGGAGCGGGGCGACGGGGGGTGGTTCCTGAGCGGGCGGAAGAAGCCGGTCAGCCTCTCGGAGTCCATGGATTTTCTCACCGCCAGCGTGCTGCTGCCGCCCCAAGGGCGCAAGGACGGGGGGCAGGAGCTGGCGCTGGTGACCATCCCCGCCGATGCGCCGGGGATCACGGTGATCGAGTACGGCAACGACCAGATTCTGCGCGGCGCGGAGAACAACGAGGTGGTGCTCGACCGAGTCTTCGTCGGTGACGAATACATCTCCTACTTCGGCGGTCCCGATCAGTTGAACGATGCATTGTCGACCGCCTTCCTGTGGTTCGAGTGTTTCGTCTCCGCCTCTTACCTGGGCGGGGCCAGTGCACTGGTGGAACGCGTGTTGAAACTAAAGCGCGGCAACGAGACCGAGCGCATGGGGCTGGTCACGATGACGGAGTCGACCATGATGGCCATCGAGGGGGTCGCCACCTCAATGATGCGCGGCAACGGTGAGGAGGTGGACGTGGCGCGCGCGCTCTATGTTCGCTACGGCACCCAGCAGGCGATCGAGAAGATCACCCAGCACGCCGCCGAACTGCTGGGCGGGGTGAACTATCTGGAGTCCAACGAGGTGACCAGCATGTTGTCGGCGTGTCGGGCGTTGGCCTTCCACCCGCCATCCAGGTTCAGCATCACCCCGGCCTTGGACGCCTTCATACTCGGTGATCCGCTGATCATTCCGTAGCGAAAAGACGAATAGAAAGAACAGGGAGAGCAGGTGATGAGTGATGTCATGGTAGATGAACGGGGCGATACCTGGGTCGACGTGCTGCGGGCCAACGCCGAGCGGATCCCATCCCAGAGGGCCTTTACCTTCTTGCACAACGGCGAGGAGGAGCAGGAGAGCGTCACCTTCGGCGAGCTGGACCGCCGGGCGAGAGCCGTGGCGGCGCTGCTCGCGCGGGTGGCGAAGCCGGGCGAGCGCGCGCTGCTGCTCTACCCCCAGGGGATCGACTACATCGTGGGCTTCTTCGGCTGCCTCTACGCAGGGGTGATCGCCGTTCCCCTCTACTCGCCGCAGAACCGGCGCAAGACGGCAATGATCGGCAAGGTGGCCGGTGATTGCGGGGCGAGCTGGGCGCTCTCCACCAAGGCAGTCATCGACAAGTACGAAAGCAGCTGGGCGCGCGGCGCGAAAATGCCGCCCATGACCTGGCTCTCCACCGACGACCTGGAGGAGGGCGAGGCGGACGAATGGACGGCGCCCGACATCTCCGGGGAGACGGTGGCCTACCTTCAGTACACCTCGGGCTCCACCTCCGACCCGAAAGGGGTGGCGTTGAGTCACCGCCCGGTGCTCGCCCAGGCGAGGGAGATCGTGGAAGCGTGGGGCACCACCGAGCACAGCGTGATGGTATCGTGGCTGCCCCACTACCACGACTTCGGCCAGGTGTTTGGGATTCTTCAGCCGGTTTTCCAGGGCTTCCACTGTGTGCTGATGTCGCCCGCCGCCTTCGTCCAGAAGCCGTTGCGCTGGCTCGCCGCCATCTCCCACTACCGGGCGACCCACTCCGCCGCCCCCAACTTCGCCTTCGATCACTGCGTAGACAATATCGCCGAGGAGCGGCTGAAGGAGCTGGACCTCGGCAGCTGGGTCACCGCCGCTAACGGCGCGGAGCCGGTGCGTATGAACTCGTTGACCCGTTTTTACCAGCGCTTCAAGGCGTGTGGCTTCCGCATGGAGAGTTTCAGCCCCGCCTACGGCCTCGCCGAGGCGACGCTGCGGGTGACCGCCATCGACTGGCGCGATGAACCCCGCGCGCTGGAGTTCGACGCCGAGGGTCTGGCCAACCACCAAGTAAAACCGCCGAGCAGCCCCACCGCCACCGGTCGCGTACTGGCGAGCTGCGGCGTGCCGGTGATGGACACCTCGGTGGCGATCGTCAACCCTACCTCATTGTACCGCGGCCGCCGCGACCTACACCGCGATATCTGGGGGCCGCGTCCGAGGGGTGTCAGCGGTAGGGGGGGGCGGGAGGCGGACAACGAGGGGGTGTTCCGGGCACGCATCGACGGTGACGGGGAGTCGGGAACCTGGCTGCGCACCGGCGATCTGGGTTTTCTGCACTACGGCGAGTTGTTCATCGCCTCGCGCATCAAGGACCTGATCGTCATTCGCGGTTCCAACCACTATCCACAGGACATCGAGGCGACGGTGGAGGAGAGCCATCCGCTGCTCCGTCCGGGGTTCAGCGCGGCTTTCTCCATCGAAGGGGAGGAGGGCGAGCGACTGGTGGTGGTGGCGGAGCGAAAGCGCTACTTCGACGAATCGGTGGATTACTCAGCGGTCATGGAGCGGGTTCGCGAGGAGATCGCCGATCTCCACGGAATCGATGTGGCCGAGATCCTGATCATCAAGACCGGGACCATCCCCAAGACCTCCAGCGGCAAGATCCAGCGGGCCGCGTGCAAGGCCCTCCACCAGGACGGCGAGTTGCGGTCGTTGTCTTGCTGGCGCGCGCCGGCGCCGACTACGCCGGAGGCCACTACGCCCGCCGAGCGGGTGCTGGAGGGGTCGATGCACGACGTGATCCGGGTCTCCGTCGGCGAACGGGTGCTGGGTTCGGTGGCGCGGGTCAAACGCATCGACTCCACGGAGGTGGAGCTGGCCCGCTCGCTCGCCCACTACGGGGTGAGTTCCCTGGACATGCTGGAGCTGCACACAGACATCGGCGACTGGCTCGGCTACGAGATTCCCGACGAGTGGATCTGGGAGTCCAAGTCCATCGCCGAGCTGGTCGACAACATTGCCAATAGCTACGGACAGCCCAGCGTCAACTGACGCCCGGATAGGCTTTAGCGGGAGTTGAATGAATGAGAATCGAGTCGGTAAAGGCCGCCTATCCATCGCGGGTGGTGAGCAATGACGATGTGCTGGAGATGGTCTCCGAGCACAGTGAGGCGTCACTGGGTGACGAGCTGGGCGAGGCACTCAAACGGATCAAGTTCTATCTGCGTTATTCCGGGTCGAACACCCGCAACTGGTTGGCCGAGGGCGAGCGTCCCATCGACTTCGTGGCCGCGGCCGTGGAGTCGGCGTTGGCGCAGGCGGGGGTCGCAGCGGACGAGATCGATGTGGTGGTCTACGTCGGCATCGGCCGCGGCTTTCTCGAACCGGGCGGGGCCTACCATGTCGCCGCCGCCCTCGGACTCACCCGCGCCCACTGCTTCGACGTGATCGACGCCTGCATGAGCTGGACGCGGGCGATGCAGCTGGTCCAGTCGCTTTTTCGCGGTTCGGAGTACCGCCGCGCCCTGGTGGTGAACGCCGAGTTCAACATGTACCGCGGCGGCGCGATCTACCCCGCGGTGTTCAAGCTTCCCTCTGTCGACGCGGTGGAGTGGACCTTCCCCTCGTTCACCTTGGGCGAGACGGCGACGGCCACCGTGGTGGAGGCGGAGGACGACCACCCCTGGCGCTTCGAGTACAGCTCCCGGCCCGACCTGGCGGACCTGTGCAACATCCCCATTCACGGCCACGAGGGTTACGGCGTGGGCTCGGACCGCATCGCGCGCAACGGCGTCGGCCGCTTCACCTCTTTCGGCTTCGACCTGCACGCGGAGGGCAACCCGGAGATTATCGAGGTCTATCGCCGGCTGGGCGTGCCGCGCGAGGAGATCGCCGCCGTCTACACCCACGCCTCGTCCCAGCGGGAATGGTCGAAGATGGCCGAGGAGGTGGGGATCGGCGATCGGGTGTGGCACATTTACTCCAAGACCGGAAACGTCGTCTCGGCGTCGGTGCCGGCGGCCATCGCCTCGTCCATCGAGGCGGGACGGGTCGAGCGGGGTGACCGCTTGGTTGGGTGGGTGGGCAGCGCGGGCATGTCGTTCTGCGCCTACAGCTTTATCTACTG
>JALTMS010000742.1:0-821 GCA_027001345.1 Acidobacteriota bacterium
ATGGCGGGGTCGGCCTACCTGCGCGAGGTGATCGCCGGTCAGGCCCCGCGGGTGGTCCTGTCCTGGGTTCACGGCCTGTCGAGCATCGGTTTTACCCTCCTGCTGGTCTATCACGGCTATCGGCGCGCGGCCCCGGGCGATGCTGCGTCGCAGGCGCGATCTCGCGGCCACGACTAACCCGCCGAGTTTTTTGGGTTTGGGTTGACGCTCCGGGGGGGCATTGCTACCATCCGCCCCTCTTGCGCCGCCCTCGGCGCGAGGGCAGCGAGTGTGCCCACCCCGGGTGGGCCGAGATCCTCGGGTATTCCTTTGTTCTGGCAGCCTCGGCCAGGGTGGGCGGGGTGAGTAGGGCTCCGGCGGCAGGACCATCGCCAGGGCCGGGAGGCTGAACGCAGATGCAGGACGCCGGTCTCGTAGCCAAGCGCTATGCCCAGGCTCTGTCCGACGCCATCAAGGACGACGGCACCTTCGCCGCTGTGCGCGGCCAGGTGCGGGTGATGGCCGATCTGATGGGGCAAAGCGAGGAGCTGCGCCACGCCCTGGCCAATCCGGTGATTCCCACCGAGGCCAAGGCACGGGTGGTTCGCACCATCGCCGAGCGCCTCGGCGCCCGGGCCGAAACCCTGCGCTTTCTCGACGTGCTGGCGAACAACGAGCGGCTGGTGCTGCTGGCTGACGTGGCCGATGCCGTCGATGGGGTCGGCGACCAGCGGGAAGGCGTTCACGAGGTCGAGATTTCTTCTGCGGCGCCCCTGCCCGACGAACTTCGTCAGCGGCTGACCAGGCGGGACGAGAGGGGGCCGGCCTGCCGCCGGACGGCG
>JALTMS010000742.1:831-8736 GCA_027001345.1 Acidobacteriota bacterium
AGGTGGCGGGGGGCAAGATCCGCATCACCGAGCAGGTCGATCCCGGCCTGCTCGGAGGCGTGGTCGCCCGAGTCGGAGCCACGGTTTTCGACGGAAGTTTGCGGACGCGCCTGACGGTAATGCGTTCGCGGCTGACCGGCACGAGTCAAGCGGCCGGCTGAAGGCCGAGCCGGCTACAGGCCGCCGGCGCAGGCGGCCAGGAGCGAATCGATGGAATTCAAGATCGGCGAGATCAGCGAGATCCTCCGCAGGCAGATCGAGGGTTACGAGGAGACGATCGACGTCGCCGAGGTGGGTACGGTGACCCAGGTCGGTGACGGCATCGCCCGGATCTATGGCCTGGAGAAGGCTGCCTACCTGGAGATGCTCTCCCTGCCGCACGACGTCTACGGCATCGCCCTGAACCTGGAAGAGGACTCGGTCGGCGCCGTGCTCTTCGGCGAGGTGAGCAAGATCAAGGAGGGCGACCAGGTTCGGCGGACCCGCCGGATCATGTCGGTGCCCGTCGGCGAGGCCCTGCTCGGGCGCGTGGTCGATCCTCTCGGGCGGCCGGTGGATGGTCGCGGCCCGCTGGACACCGACGAGACCAGTCCCGTCGAGCGCCTGGCCCCGGGCGTGATCTACCGCCAGCCGGTCAACGAGCCGCTGCAGACCGGTATCAAGGCGATCGACGCGATGATTCCAATCGGCCGGGGGCAGCGAGAGCTGATCATCGGCGATCGCCAGACCGGAAAGACCGCCGTCGCCATCGATACGATCATCAATCAGAAGGGTTCGGGGGTGATCTGCATCTACGTGGCGATCGGTCAGAAGCAGTCGACCATCGCCAACGTGGTCAAGACTCTCGAAGAGTACGGTGCGATGGAGTACACCATCGTGGTGGCGGCAGGAGCTTCCGAGCCCGCTGCGATGCAGTATCTCTCCCCCTATTCCGGTTGTGCGATGGGAGAGTACTTCCGCGATCGTGGCGGCCACGTCCTGACGGTCTACGACGATCTCTCCAAGCAGGCTGCGGCCTACCGCGAGATTTCTCTGCTGCTGCGCCGGCCTCCGGGGCGTGAGGCCTTCCCCGGTGACGTCTTCTATCTCCACTCCCGCCTGCTCGAGCGCGCGGCCAAGCTGCGCGAGTCCTACGTGATCGTCGAAAAGGGTGCTGCGGAGGGAGCTACCGAAGGCGTCGATGGCCAGGTCTATCACGGTGTGCCCGGCAAGGAAGCCGCCGAGCACAAGCTCGCCGAACTGGGCGATGGTCACGAGATGCGGGTCGTGCCGGGTACTGGTGGCTCGCTGACCTCGCTGCCGATCATCGAGACCCAGGCTGGCGACATCTCCGCCTACATTCCGACCAACGTGATCTCCATCACCGACGGTCAGATCTTCCTCGAGGCCGATCTCTTCCACAGCGGCATCCGGCCGGCGATCAACGCCGGGCTGTCGGTCTCCCGGGTCGGTGGTTCGGCACAGATTCCGGCAATGAAGAAGGTCGCCGGAACCCTGCGCCTCGAGCTGGCCCAGTACCGCGAGCTGGCCGCCTTCGCCCAGTTCGGTTCCGATCTGGACAAGGCGACTCAGGCCCAGCTCGCCCGTGGTCAGCGGTTGCAGGAGCTGCTCAAGCAGCCCCAGTACGCGCCGCTGTCGGTGGTCAAGCAGGTGGTGACGATCTACGCGGGAACCCACGGCTACCTCGACGGGATTCCGGTCTCCCAGGTCGGCGAGTTCGAGCGGCGCCTGAACGACGAGCTGAGCGCGAGCCACGGTGATCTGCTCGAGCAGATCAGCACCGAGGGCAAGCTCAGCGACGAGATTCAGGAGAAGATCAGGGCCGTCCTGGACGCCTTCCGGGAGAAGTTCAAGGCCACCATGCCGGAGGCCTGAAGCCGTGGCCAATAACACGCGGGATCTCAAGCGCCGCATTCGCTCGGTCAAGAACACCGCCCAGCTCACCGGGGCGATGAAGATGGTCTCGGCGGCCAAGCTGCGGCGTGCTCAGGAGCAGATGATGAGTTCGCGGCCCTACGCCGCGGCTCTCGAGCGGGTGATCGGCGACGTGGCGCGTCGGGTCTCCCCGGAACTGCACCCTCTGCTCAGTGGTCGCGAGCTGAACACTGTGGACCTGGTGCTGATCGCCGGCGACAAGGGACTTTGCGGTGCGTTCAACGCCAACGTGATCAAGGCCGCCGAAGTTGCTCGGCGGGAACACGATGCGGCGGGACGCCGAGTCGAGATGACCCTGATCGGAAAGAAGGCCGGCGAGTATTACCGTCGCCGGCCGGAGATCCTCGTGCGGGAGTTCTTCGCTGACGCTTTCCGTGAGATCGATTACACCTTCGCTGCCGACCTGGCTGGCACCCTGACCGACCGCTTTCTGGCCGGCGAGACCGATGGCGTCTTTCTGGTTTACAACCGTTTTCGTACGACGATTTCCCAGATCGTCACCGTAACCCCCATCATCCCGCTGCAGAGCCTCGCCGGCCAGGCCAACGAGGAGAAGGATGCGGTGGAGTATCTCTACGAGCCGGCCGCCGCGGAGCTGATGCGAGGTCTGGTGCCCCGTTTCGTCAGCTTCCAGCTCTACCAGGCGATGCTCGAGTCGGTGGCGGCCGAACACGGGGCCCGGATGGCGGCGATGGACAATGCGACCCGCAGCGCGGAAGACATGATTTCCAGCCTCACACTGAAGATGAACCGGGCCCGTCAGGCGGCCATTACCACGGAACTGATCGAGGTGGTCAGCGGCGCGGAAGCGCTCTGAGTGCAGACAATCTGAGTACTGGCAGTTCGAGTACTGGCAAGAGGACATCGAGATGGCGAGTGCAGGCAAGATTATCCAGGTGATCGGTCCCGTGGTGGACGTGCAGTTTCCCGAGGGGCAGCTACCCGAGATCTACACCGCACTGCACGTCAAGGACGACGGCGGCGAGACCGGTGTTCCCCTCGACGTGACTCTCGAAGTGCAGCAGCACCTCGGCGAGGGGCGCGTGCGCACGGTCGCCCTCGAACCCACCGACGGTATGACCCGCGGCCTGGAGGTGACCAACACCGGCGCTCCGATCTCGGTTCCGGTGGGCAAGCAGACCCTCGGCCGGGTGCTCAATGTGCTGGGCAAGGCGGTCGATGAGATGGGGCCGATCGAGGCCGCCGAGTCCTGGCCGATCCACCGGGAGCCGCCGAGCTTCGAGGAGCAGGCCACCGAGATCGAGATGTTCGAGACCGGGATCAAGGTCATCGATTTGCTCGAGCCCTACATGAAGGGCGGCAAGACCGGCCTGTTCGGCGGTGCCGGCGTGGGCAAGACGGTGCTGATCATGGAGCTGATCCACAACGTGGCGATGAAGCACGGTGGGTACTCCGTGTTCACCGGAGTCGGCGAGCGGACCCGTGAGGGCAACGACCTGTGGCTCGAGATGCAGGAAGGCGGCGTGATCAAGGCCGGCGATCCCGAAGCCTCGAAGGCTGCGTTGATCTACGGGCAGATGACCGAGCCTCCCGGGGCGCGCCTGCGGGTCGGTTTGACCGGCCTGACCGTCGCCGAGTACTTCCGCGACACCGAGGGGCAGGACGTACTGCTCTTCATCGACAACATTTTCCGCTTCACCCAGGCCGGCTCCGAGGTCTCGGCATTGCTCGGCCGGATGCCTTCAGCGGTGGGTTACCAGCCCACGTTGGCCAGCGAGATGGGTGAGTTGCAGGAGCGCATCACCTCGACCCGCAAGGGGTCGATCACCTCGGTACAGGCGATCTACGTCCCCGCCGACGATTACACCGACCCGGCACCGGCGACCACCTTCGCCCATCTCGACGCCTCGACGGCTCTGAGTCGTCAGATCGCCGAGCTGGGGATCTACCCGGCGGTCGATCCGCTGACCTCGACGAGCCGCATTCTCGATCCGCGGATTCTCGGTGAGGACCACTACAAGACTGCGCGTGATGTGCAGCAGGTCTTGCAGCGCTACAAGGAGTTGCAGGACATCATCGCCATCCTGGGCATGGAAGAACTGAGCGAAGACGATCGGCTGTCGGTGTCACGGGCGCGCAAGTTGCAGCGTTTCATGAGCCAGCCGTTCTTCGTCGCCGAGCAGTTCACCGGCATGAAGGGGCGTTATGTCGAGCTGGCCGACACGATCCGCGGTTTCCGCGAGATCGTCGATGGCAAACACGACGAGATGCCCGAGCAGGCCTTCCTCTATGTAGGTACCATCGAGGAAGCTCAGGAGAAGGCCGAGAAACTCAAGCAGGAAGGGGCGGCGGCCTGACGGCCGGCGGGAGAGGCCACAGATGCTTCCCGAAAAGATTCACCTGGAGATCGTCACCCCCCAGCGGCGCGTGATCGACAAGGATGTGGACGAGGTGATCCTTCCCGGTGCGGAAGGATCGTTCGGCGTGCGTCCCGGTCACGCTGCGCTTCTCGCCGGGCTCGCACCGGGGGTGGCTGTCAGCCGCAGTGCCGGTCAGGAAGAGGTGATGGCCATCTCGTCGGGTTACGTGGAAGTTCAGCCCGATCGAGTCGTGGTGCTCGCCGAGACCTGTGAGAAGTCCGAGGAGATCGACGTGGACCGGGCCCGGCGCCGACTTCAGGAGATCGAGGGCGAGGTGAGCAAGACTGCCGAGGCCGATCCCGACCTGATGCGATTCCGGATGATGAAGCATCTTGCCCGGTTGCAGGCATCGGGTCACTCGCGATGAGAAGCGACCTCGCGGGCGTGTGTTAGCCTGGTTCCTGCACCGGGCTGCGGGGCGAGTACGGCCGACCGAGCCCACGTTGCGAGGAACCATGGTCAGCAAGGCACGCCTTCTTCTCGGCCTTCTTCTCGGTATCGTTCCGACCCTCGGCGCGGCTCCCGAACCGGCAGCTCCCCGCCCGGCTCCGCGACCGCCGAACCTGCTGCTCTTCATGGTCGATACTCTGCGAGCCGACGTTCTCGGCTGCTACGGCAACGAGCGGATTCGAACTCCTGAAATCGACGCTCTTGCCGCCGAGGGGACCGTATTCGTTCATGCCAATGCGCCGGTGCCCGCGACGCGCCCCTCGATCGCTTCCCTGATGACCGGTGTCCCCGCGGATGTGCACGGTGTTTTTTCTCACCAGCACGTCCTCTCCGGCCAGGTGGCTGGACTGCCTCGGCTGGCCGAGCGGCTCGCGGCTCGTGGCTACACCACCGCCGCTCTGGTGGCCAACCCGAACGTGGATCGAGTCTTCGGATTCGCCCGGGGTTTCGACCATTACGAGGGACTCTACGAGACTCGCCATGGTCGGCGTCCGGCAACTTCCCGAGACCTGGTCTCCGATGCCGCTGTCGTCGTTTCCAGGGCGCGGGCGCTGATCGCTGAGCTGGAGCCCAGGCGGCCCTGGTTTCTCTTCGTTCTGGCGATCGATCCCCATGCCCCCTATACGCCTCCGGCGCCCTTCGATCGAATCTACAATCCACTCCTGGCCGGATCGAAGCTGGGAAAGATGTCCGCGGTGCTGGACTTCGATCAGCGGCTCAAGGAAGGGGAGAATCCATCTCCACTCGCCATGCGAACACTCTATGAAGGAGAGGTCTCCTTCGTCGATCGAGAGTTCGGTCGGCTGCTGGGCAAGCTGCGGGAAAGCGGAGAGCTGGATCACACGCTGGTGGTCCTCACCGCTGACCATGGAGAGGAATTCGCCGAGCACGGCCACCGGGGCCATGGGAAGACGCTCTACGAGGAGACCACGCGGGTTCCGCTGATCCTCCGTCACCCGCGGTGGTTCCGCCATGCCGTGCGCCGCGAACGCGTCGATCTGCTCGACCTCAGCGCCACCTTGCTGGCGGTCGCCGGCGCCCAGGTGCCCGCGTTCTGGACCGGGCGCGATCTGCGCGGCCCGCTCGGGCAGCGGTCCGTGGTCTCCTCCAACCACTTCGGCGAGTACTCGTCGATTGCGATCCGGCGCGGCAACTTGAAGCTGATCAAGGATGACACGAGCGGCGCGGTGGAGGTCTTCGATCTCGAGGCGGATCCTGCCGAGAAGTCTCCCCTCCGGGGTGACGCCCTCGAGGCTGCCCGGGCGACCCTTGCCGCTCGACTCGACGCCTACCGCAAGCAGGTCGCTGCGCTCAAGGCCAAGCTGGCCCGCACTGCCGTCGAGTCGGAGGATGAGCCCGTCCCGGAGGGCATCGAGAAGACTCTCGAAAGCCTCGGCTACGTCGGCGGGAAAAAAAGGTGAGCTGAGTCCCGTCCACGAGTGCGGGGTTCCCCCGGCCCGCAGGTGGATGTTCGTGTCGCAAGATCTCGTTCACGTTGTTTCTTCTTCGATTCGTCTGTCGCGCGAAGCACGACTCGGGTCCGGGGAGCCATTCCTGGCGGCCCCACATTCCCGCCGCGAGATCGCGCTGCGTCCCCTGTTCTGCATTTGCAAGTCAAACCGTTGCAAATGCAGGTCTTATTAGATCACCAGGGTGAAATCGCGCTTACGATAAAGGAAGCGATCGAGTTACCTAATTGGTGCTTGCTGGAGGTATCAGACCTCGCAATAGTTGATCTAGTTGGTGGAGAGGTCACACCATGACGAGTCTCGGAATACCCTCAGCACGCTCCTCTGGACAAGGTCTCGAGTCGGCGCCCGGCGGCGCTCGATCCGACGCCCGACGCCGCGGTCTCCCCGCGGCATTCGCCTTCCTCTTGACCTTCCTTGTCGCCACCACCCTGCTCGGCCTGCCCTACTACCTGCTGCCGGCCGTGCAGCGGGTGCGGCATCCGTGGCATCCGTGGTTCAAGCCCTCGGGCCTGGTGGGTCAGAGCGCGGGCATCGCGGCCTTTCTCCTCTTCGCCTTTCTCTGGCTCTATCCGCTGCGCAAGCGGCTGCGGTGGAAGGCGCTCGGACCCGTACCGCGCTGGCTCGACTATCACATCGCTGCGGGGTTGCTCGTTCCCCTCGTCGGCGCCGTCCATTCCGGCTGGCACTTCGGCGGTATGATCGGGCTCGGTTACGGTGCGATGCTGGTCGTCAGCATCAGCGGCGTTGCCGGCAAGTACGTCTATGGCCGGATCCCTCGCTCGAACAACGGCATCGAGCTGACGCTGGCCCAGATCGAGGCCCGGCGCGGGGAAATCATCGACCGGCTCGTCTACATCAGCGGCATGGAGCGCGCCGCCCTCGAGCAGGCCCTGTCCCCGCCTCCGGCTTCCACACTGCCTCGTGGGCGGCTGGCGACGGTGATTCGAATGATCGGCGACGACCTGCTTCGTCGCCGCCGGGCGCGACAGCTCTGCCGGCAATGGCGCCGCCACCTCGGTGAGCAGGCCGCGCCTTCCCGCAAGGCCTTGCGGGACTGCGTGGCGTTGGCGCGCAGGGAGATGGCCCTCGAGCAGCAGGCACGGCTGCTCGATGCCACGCGGCGCGTCTTCCAGTTCTGGCACGCAGCCCATCTGCCGGTGGCGATCACTGCGTTTGCCGCCGTGTTGCTCCATGTCGCCGTGGTGGTCTATCTCGGCGCGACCTGGTTCTGGTAGGCGAGGGGGAGCCGGCGATGGAGATGCTGCTGACGACGGTCGGTTTCTTCCTGGTCACGGGCCTGTGCGTTTATGTCTATCTTCAGCGCAGCGGCCCCGGGGGGGCGGCGGAGGCTGTAGTCCAGGGGCCACCCTGTCCCCGTTGTTCAGCGCCTGTCCCACGCACCGCCGCCTTTTGTCCTGCTTGCGGTGTGCCGCGTCAGATCTACGAGGTGGTCGAGGCGCGCGAGGCCAGCGGCGAGGCAAACGACGAGGAGGAAGGATCGCTCCACGCGGTCGTACGGGCCGATCTCTGTGTGGGTTGCGGCACCTGTGTGGCGGCCTGCCCGGAACCCGGCGCGATCCTGCTGGAGGGCAAACTGGCGGTGGTCGATCTGGCTGTGTGCAAGGGGCACGGGGACTGCGCCGAGGCGTGCCCGGTCGGCGGCATCC
>JALTMS010000743.1 GCA_027001345.1 Acidobacteriota bacterium
ACCGAGTACTGGCACGCGCGCTACACGTTCCCCTTCGGTGTCGACACCGAGGCCAACGTGAGCCGCTACAACTCGCTGCCCCTCGAGAGCGGCCCCGAGGTCATCCCGATGTTGATCTCGCTGCCCGACGAGACGGCAACGGGGCTCACCGAGCCAGCCACCGGCTGGCCCGTCGTGATCTTCCAGCACGGCATCACGAGCGACCGCTCGGCACTGCTTGCCATTGCCGACAAGCTCAACATTGCAGGTTTTGCAGCGGTGGCCATCGACCTGCCACTGCACGGCCTCGCCGACGTCGCAAGTGATCCCACGGGTGGCCTTCTCTATGAGGGTTACATCGGCGGCGCCGTCCGCGAACGGACCTTCGGGCTCGACGACATCGACAACATCACGAGTGCGCCAGGCCCCGACGGAGTCGCCGACACTTCCGGCGCCCACTTCATCAACCTGAGCAGCTTGCGTACGCAGCGCGACAACCTGCGCCAGGCAGCCGCCGACCTGTTCGCCCTCAAGAAGGTCATCGGGGACGGCCTCGATGTGGACGGAGTCGGTGTTGCGATCGACCTCGATGCCGGCGATGTCAACTTCGTGGGCATGTCCCTCGGAGCCATGGTTGGCACGTCCTTCGGGGCGCTCGAGCCCAGCCTGACGACGGTCACGCTGAACGTCCCTGGCGGCGGGATCCCGCGCTTCCTCGAGGCCTCGCCGACCTTCGGTCCGATCGTCGTCGGTGGCCTCGCGGCCGCTGGTGTGGTCCAAGGCACGCCTGAGTTCGATCAGTTCATGTGGGCAGCCCAGACCTCGATCGACTCTGGCGACCCGCTCAACTTCCTGGCGGCCTTGACCGCAACCAGCACGCCCGTGCTGCTGCAGGAGGTCGTTGGTGATGGATCCACGGGTGACCTCTTCGGCCTGACCGACCAGGTCATTCCGAACTCGGTCACCGGCGCTCCGCTGTCCGGCACCGAGCCCATGATCTCGCTCCTGGGGTCGACCCCGGTCACTTCGGCCGGCGTCACCGTCACCACCAACGCGGTGGTCCGCTTCACCCAGGGCGCACACTCGAGCCTGCTGCAAGCGAGCCCCGACGTGGATGGCGACGGGGTCCCCGAGGTCGACGCGAGCCTCGCCAACGCCTCCGCCGAGATGCAAGCCGAGGTGGCTGCGTGGCTGACCGATGCGGGCGCACAAGTGACCGTCGCGGACTCAACTGTCATCCAACCGTGATTCTGGAAGCCTATACCCCCATGCAGAAAACCATGAAACTCCAGCGCGGTTTGGCGCTCCTCTTCGGTGCCTCTTTCTTGGCACTCGGCTCCTGTCAGGCACCCGCCTTGCAACACCCCGCCTGGTCTCAGATCGGGAAGGGGACGGCTACCATCGGCGCCTCGACCGGGTGGGCCTTCTACTCGGCCGACATGAACGCCGCCGGCCAGACCGGTGTGCTGACCGGTGAAACCGGCACCGACAACGTCGACCTGACACCGCGCTACGGCGGGGCGCTCAAGGGACAGTACTTCGTGACGGACAACCTCGCCCTCGGTGGCATCGTCGAGCTGCGGAGCTTCGACCCCGATACCGCCTCCCCGCTGTCGGCCGACCTCGTCGCCGATTCGTTCGAGACGATCCACTGGATCGCCACGAGCCGCTACTTCTTCGAGGCGTTCGGCGAGGAGAATCGCTGGAAGCCTTTCGTGGGCGTCGACTACTCGTACATCAACGAGGTCGACTTCGGCGAAGTCACGGTCAACTATCCGGCGCCGTTCCCCTCCGAGAAGGTCAACATCGTGGCCGGCTCCTACACGACGATCGCCCTCGTGGGCGGCGCGTCGTATCTGTGGAACGACAAGGCCACGGTCGACTTCGGCGCCTTCTACGAGTGGACCGACAAGGCGGGTGAGGTCACGCTGACCTTCCCGAACCTCGGTGGTGCCACGGCAGACGTCGCGGTCGAGCCCGAGGGCTTGATCCTGTTCGCTGGTGTGACGCTGTACTTCTAGCATTCTTCAACAGGCTGCTAGACTGGTGTTTCGCCCTTTTCGAAGGGCGAAACACCAGGCTAGAAGCCCGCCGGAGGCGGGCCGACAGCGAAGCTGTCGTAGCACCAAGCGACCGAAGGGAGCATTTGGTGCGTGTCCACAATGGTTTCTGAATGCCCTGCGA
>JALTMS010000744.1 GCA_027001345.1 Acidobacteriota bacterium
GCCGGGGCGTGGCGTCGGGGGGGGAGTCGGCAGGTTCCGAGCCGAGAGGTCGAGTACGTGGGCCGTGATGCGGGCCCGGGATTCGATATCCAGCCGGATGGCCGTGGCGCGAAGGGGGCCCGGTCCGGGGTCGGCCGGCCCGGGGGTGACGAAGAGGATGCCACCGATCCATGTCGCCTCCGCCCGGTCTCCCTGGCCGTCAACCACCAGGTCGGGAGGATCGGCGGCCATGCGGTCCCGCAGCGGTGGAAGGAGCTGAGGCGGGCGCCCCGCCAGGTGGGTCAGCAGCACCCGTGCCGGGCCGACGGAAAACGTGTCGATCTCCGGGAAACGATCACCCCACAGCAGATAGTCCTGTTGACCGATGACGGCTCGCAGCGGGGCGATGGCCTCGAGACCCGCCATCGCCTCGGGGGAGCCGAAGCCGCCGGCGTGGAGCAGCAGATCGATGCCCTGCAAGTGCCGGCGCAGGTCAGGCAGCACCCGGCGGCTGGTGGCCGCGACGACGCCCACGCGATACAAGGCTCGATCGGCCATCAGGGCGTGCCTTCCAGGTCGGAGGGCGGGGTGCCGGTCTGCTCGAAGGCCCAGGCCAGGTAGGGGGCGTGGACCGCGTCCGTGGGCAGGGCGACCACCTCGGGCACTTCGTAGGGATGGGCGGCGACCAGCGCTCGGGTCAGGGCGGCGAAGGCGGAGCGGCGGGTCTTGATCACCATCAGCGCCTCGGGATCCTCGTGAATCTTGCCCTGCCAGCGGTAGATCGACGTCAGGCCGCCGAGCAGATTGACGCAGGCCGCCAGGCGACGCTCGACCAGCATTCGGCCGAGACTCGCGCCCTGGGCCGTGTCGGGCACGGTGCAGAGGACCACGATCAGGGCATCGTCCTGCTGGCTGGATGCTGCCACTGGGAAAACCTCCTGCCGGGCCCTGACGCGGGCCCGTTGAAAATACTAGACTAAGGGAGGCGTCCGGCCCCACCCGGGTCGATCGTCAGCCTTGCGCGAGGGGCGTCGGGCAGGAGGAGGGATCCATGCCAGAGATTACAGCAGTCTTTGCTCGCGAGATTCTCGATTCCCGGGGCAATCCCACCGTCGAGGTGGAAGTGGCGGTGGAAGACGAGATCATCGGCCGCGCCGCGGTGCCCTCCGGAGCCAGTACGGGCAGCCGGGAAGCCCTCGAACTGCGCGACGGCGAGCCGGCCCGCTACGGCGGCAAGGGTGTGCAGACTGCCGTGCGGCACGTCAACGAGGTGCTCGGGCCGGCCATCGAGGGGCTCGATCCCACCGATCAGCGTCTGATCGACCAGACGCTCAACGATCGCGACGGCACCCCCAGCAAGCGCAATCTGGGAGCCAACGCGATTCTCGGCGTGAGCATGGCCACGGCGCGGGCCGCGGCGGGACTGGCGGGACTGCCCCTCTACCGCTACCTGGGTGGGGCGGGGGCGCGGCTGCTGCCGACGCCGCAGCTCAACATCATCAACGGCGGCGCCCACGCGGACAACAACGTGGACATCCAGGAGTTCATGATCGTGCCGGTGGGTTTCGACGCGTTTTCCGAGGCGATTCGCTGCGCGGCGGAAACCTTCCACACCCTCAAGAAGGTGCTGCGGGAGCGGGGTCTGAGCACGGGCGTGGGCGATGAGGGCGGCTTCGCCCCCAACCTGAAGGCCAACAAGGAAGCGCTGGATCTGATTCTTCAGGCGATCGAGAAGGCAGGCTATCGGCCCGCGGAAGACGTGGTGCTGGCCATCGACTGCGCGGCGAGCGAGTTCAAGACCGACGAGGGCTACCATCTGGCGGGGGAGGGGCTGACCCTCGACGCGGCAGGTCTGGTGGAATACTACGGCAAGCTGCTCGATGACTACCCGATGATCGTCTCGATCGAAGACGGGCTCGACGAGTCGGACTGGGAAGGCTGGAAGATGCTCACCGACGCCCTCGGCGCGCGCTGCCAGCTCGTGGGCGACGACATCTTCGTCACCAACCCGGAGATCCTGCGGGAAGGGATCGAAAAGGGCATCTCCAACGCGGTTCTGATCAAGCTCAACCAGATCGGTACCGTCAGCGAGACCTTCGACGCGATCTCGATGGCCAAGACGGCCTCTTTCGGCACGGTGATCAGCCACCGCTCGGGGGAGACCGAGGATACCTTCATCGC
>JALTMS010000745.1 GCA_027001345.1 Acidobacteriota bacterium
GGCGGTCTACACGACCCTCGCCGATCTGGCCCTGGTTGCCAGCCGGGACCAGACGGAGCCTACTGCCCGCGCTCTCCAGCAGCAGCGACAGCAACCACGAGAGATCACTCTCGAGGTCAGCACGGCGGGTCGGCGCCGGGAGCCACCCACCGGCTTCGCCCAGGCGATTCCCGGTACTCTGGTGATGTTCACACTGCTGGTGACTCTGACCAGCGGCGCGGTGATGCTGGTCATCGAACGGCAGCAGGGAATGCTGCGTCGGCTGGCCTGCGCACCAATCTCTCGCAGCGGTGTGATCGCCGGCAAGGTCGGCGGCAAGTGGATGCTGGCGCTGATCCAGGTCGGCTTCGCCCTGCTCGCCGGCCGAATACTCTTCGGCTACCAGTGGGGCGCGGCCCTGCCCGCCCTGCTGGCCGTACTGGTGATCTGGTCGGCCTTTTGCGCCTGTTGCGGGGCCCTGCTCGGCTGTGTGGCTCGCTCGACCGGACAGGCTATCGGTCTGGGCGTGCTGGCGGCGAATCTGCTGGCGGCTCTCGGAGGTTGTTGGTGGCCGATCGAGATCACTCCGGCCTGGATGCAACAGCTCTCACTGGCCCTGCCCACGGGCTGGGCGATGGATGCCTTCCACCGGCTGGTGAGTTTTGGAGACCCCGCCTCCGCGATTCTGCCCCATCTGACCGCTCTCGCCCTCGGAACTCTGGTGATGGGCTTTCTCGCCGCGCGCCTGTTCCGCTATGAGTAATCCGGCTCAGACCGCACTGTCGAGGCATTCGAAGGCCTGGTCACTGCCCACTGGAGCCACCCGCGGCAGCCGCACCTCGACCACCGCCACCGCAGAGTCCAGTTCTTCGCGCATCAGGTATTCGCCACCATAGGCGGAAAGCACCGCCAGCGGCTCGAGGAGGACGGCCGGCTCGAGATGCCAGCGATCGCGCACCGGCCAGCGAATGCTGATCTCCACGATCTGCGCGCCGACCCGAGAATCCACCGTCACCACGCCAGCGAGCTGCCCACGGCGCAGGATCCGCGCCAGCAGGCCCTCCAGCGCTCCAGCCAGGTCCAGCGGCCGAACCGCCACGCGGGTACGCTCTTCGTCCCCTTCATCGGTCTCGATGTCCACCGCACCGGGCGGAAAGCGCGCGGCAAGCAGCCAGCGCAGCATGGGGAGCAGGTCTGCGGCAATCCGCGGCCGAACCTTTTCGGTCAGCCGATCCGTCGCCTCGAGCAGCACCGAGACGTGGGCTGCGATCGCCTTTCCTTCGAGTACGGGCAACCGCCCGGGCTGGCAGGTCGAGCGATCGAGGCGGGAGGCGAGTGCGGAGAGTTCGACCGCCATCGTGCGGCAGGTGACGCCGTCGAGCCCGGCCTCCTCGGCGGCTTCCACCAGCTCCTCGAGTCGACAGTAGGACCCCGCCAGCACCGCCGACAGCGTCTCGCGCAAGCGGCGCGCCATGCGCTCACCCAGGGGCCGTGAGTTTTCGGTATTCAGGCAGACGAAGTGCAGGGCCTGCAACTCGCTGCGACCCCAGGCGGCAGGCTGGAAGTCGAGGGCCACGCGCCAGAAGCGACGAAGAGCCGTCCGGCGGCGCGCACGGCGCAACGCCTCGAGTTCATCCCGGTCGCTGCGCCGTTGCTCGAGCCAGCGAGAAAGCGGGGGCAAGACGGTCAGACCCAGCAACAGAGCACCGAAAGCCATCCAGCCCACCGCGACTCCCGGCTCTCGGGAAGCCAGGGCAGTGAGGAGCACCAGCAGCGCGGGCGCGGCCCCCAGCAGCAGCATCCGCGGGGATAGACCCTCCCGCAGAGCAGACAGCCCCCGCCCGGCCATGGTGGCCAGATGCGCGGACACGCTGCGAGTGCGAATGATCAACCTCGGTCCCTCCCCGCTCGAGGCAAGGGACGCCCTCCCCCGGAAGCCCTGGCAACCGGCTATCTACGCCGAAGCGGTCGGGCGCTCAAGGCTCGAGCGGAAAATCGAACAGGACGGAAAGAAAAAAGATCACCCAGAAAAGGTCCAGTCCGGCACGGGTGGATCCTGATCGTCGTCCGGATCCGGAGGAAGGGCCCGACCAGCGGGCCGAGCGCCGCCCAACTCGGCCACCGCCGCGAGGACGGCTTCGAAGCCCACGTAGGGCCGGGAGTCGATGCGCAGAGCGGGAA
>JALTMS010000746.1 GCA_027001345.1 Acidobacteriota bacterium
ATTTGGAGGAGGTCTGACGCCGCATGCGGCCCCGGATCGGGCCGGGCCGCGACGGGAGCGCCACCCACCCGCCGAACCTCAGAACTGGAAGTAGATGTAGGGGACGACCTGGCTGGTGGCGATTCGCATCAAGGCGGCGCCCACCGCGGCGAGAGCCAGGCCCTGGGCGGGGGCCGGCAGCGCGACGAAGCGGGCGGCCAGGGCGTCGAACCAGCGACGGGGCAGGTAGTGGGCGACGAAGGAGCCGACCAGGACGAGCCAGACGCTGGGGGCGACCTGGGCGAGCGAGCGCTGGCCGCTCCACAGGCGCTCGGTCACGGCCCAGGCGTTGTCCAGGTCGGAGGCCCGGAACAGGATGCGGCTGAACACGACGAACTGCAGGGAGAGGAACACCTTGAGCGCGTGGACCGGCCATCGGTCGGCGGCGTCCTTGGGCCGCCCGGAGCGGCGGAACCACCAGCGGTGCAGCACCATGGCCGTGGCCTGCAGGATGCCGTAGAGCACGAAGGTCCAGGCCGCGCCGTGCCACAGGCCGATGAGGAACATCGTGAGCCACAGGTTCCAGTAGGCGCGCCACGGGGCCACCCGGGAGCCGCCCAGCGGGAAGTAGAGGTAGTCCCGAAGCCACGTCGAGAGCGTCATGTGCCAGCGCCGCCAGAACTCGGCCGGGTTGCGGGCCTGGTAGGGGCGGTCGAAGTTCTCCGGCAGCTCCAGCCCGAGCAGGCGGGCCGAGCCGCGCGCCACGTCGGTGTAGCCGGAGAAGTCGCAGTAGATCTGCATGGTGAAGCCGTACAGGGCCACGACGACCTCCGTGGCGGTGTAGGCCTCGGGGTTGTCGAAGACGCGGTCGACCAGGTTCACCGACAGGAAGTCGGCCACGGCCACCTTCTTGACGAGCCCGGTGGCGATGAGGAACAGGGCCGAGCCCACGCGTTCGGGGTCCAGGGTGGGGCGCTGGCGAAGCTGCGGCAGCAGCTCGCTGGCCCGCACGATGGGGCCGGCCACGAGCTGCGGGAAGAGGGTGACGAAGGTGGCGAAGTGCAGGAAGCTGTCGGTGGGCTCGAGCTTGCCGCGGTAGACGTCGATGGTGTAGCTGAGCGACTGGAACGTGTAGAACGAGATACCGACCGGCAGCAGCACGTCGAGCAGCGGCGGGGTGACGGAGATGCCGAGCAGGCCGAGCCCCTGTCCCACGGCGGTGCTGAAGAAGTTGAAGTACTTGAAGATGCCGAGCAGCCCGAGGTTGCCGATCAGGCTGGCCAGCAGCCACCGGCGGCGGACGCGTGGGGCGTCGCTCGCGCCGATCCGGCGACCGGCCACGAAGTCGAGCAGGGTCGAGCCCAGGATGAGGGTCAGGTAGACGGGGTGCCAGGCCGCGTAGAACAGGCAGGAGGCCACCAGCAGGAAGACCGTTCGGAGCGTGGGTCGTCCCGCCCGCACCAGGGCCCAGTAGCCGGCGACGGCCACGGTGAGGAAGACCAGGTAGTCGAGGCGGTGGAACAGCATCGCTGGGGGCGGTGGGCCAGTGTCGGTGCGGGCGCTCTACCGCGCAGGGTGGCCGCTCGCCAGCGGCCGTCGGGGAACCGGCGCGCGGTCAGCGCGACCCGAGGATGCGCGTGGTCCCCTCCCGGAAGACCAGGGAGCGCACCGCCTGCTTGCCGCCGTGGTCCACCACCAGTTCGTGGCGTCCGGCGGGCACGGCACGGCGCAGCGGGGCCTCGCCGATGTCCTCGCCGTCGAGCCGCACCTTGGCACCGGCGGGACCCTCGACCACGAGCAGCGCCTCGCTGGCGCCTACGGGCACCCCGGCATCGAGGATTCGGGGAAGGACGCGGTCGGCGGCGGCCGTCACCGACCGCGGCCGGGCCGAGGCACCGGCAGCTTCCTCCTTCTTGGGGGAGGCGCCCCCCCGTGGGGCCACCACGCCGGGCTTGGACGACGCCTTCTTCGAGGCTTCGTCGCCCGCCGGGCGAGCCTCCTTCGTGGTCCGCTGCTGCGTGGTTCGGGTACGGTTCGGGCCCACGAGGCCGGCCGCCTCGAGGCCCTTCCAGCCCGCGTAGCCGAGGGCTGCCGAGACGAGGACCAGCAGGAGCCAGCTCCCCAGCGAGGCACCGGCGCCCGCCTCCTCGGTGCGCCGCGCCGGGCCCAGCTTCTCGGTG
>JALTMS010000747.1 GCA_027001345.1 Acidobacteriota bacterium
TTCGCCGCGGCTGGCCACCCGCTTGCCATCGACCACCACCTCGAGGGAGGTGACGGGGAACGGTGCGCGAAACTCCACCACCAGCCGGCCCATGCCTTCGGGGAAGGGCTCGCCCGATTCGGCAGGCGGGGGAGTCGCCGACGCGGGAGGGGGGATCTCTCGTGGCGCGGGTGCTGGCGCGGGCGTCTCCGGAGTCGGGTGCCTGGAAGCCCGCCGGACGAGGGTGATCAGCACGTCGTCGCTGAGCCCCTCCTTCTTGAGTGCCGCCAGGTCCTGACCGGACAGTTCTGGGATTTCGATCTGGGCGATCCGCTCGCGGATCACCGCGTCGTGGACACCAGCCCTGGCCATCGCCAGGACTTCCCGAATCGACGGGTGGTCGAGAGCCGCCCCGCCTTCCGCCCGGGTGACCCCCACCAGGCCCACGACGAACACCAGCGCCAGCATCCCTGCCACGACCTTTCCCGTCATCTCCAATCTCCTCGGTCCACTGTCCGGCAGTGGCCTCTCACGTTGCTGATCATAGCCCGACCGCTGCTTCCGCGTCAGAGGCCGGAGCCGCGGCCGAGGCGGGAAGGTAGACTGCCCCATGGTGCTCGTCTCCGTCTATCGCGAAGCCTTTCGGGGTCTGCCGCGGGAAGTCTGGCTGCTCAGTGCCGCCGCCCTGATCAACCGGGCAGGCACGATGGTCCTGCCTTTTCTCAGTCTCTATCTCGACGAGCAACTCGGTTTCAGCAAGCAGACCACCGGGATGCTGATCCTCGCCTTCGGTCTCGGCTCGGTGGTGGGCTCCTATCTGGGCGGCTGGGCCAGTGAGCGCCTCGGACCGGTGCGGGTGCAGGAACTCTCCCTGCTGGCTGGCGGAAGCGCCCTGATGGGGCTCGGTCGACTCGAGACTCTGCCCATGCTGTGGGTCGGTCTGTTCGTTGCCGCCGCTCTGGGCGACGCTTTTCGCCCGGCTCTGATGGCGGCCTGCGCCGACGCGACAGCGCCGGAATCGAGAACCCGCGCTCTGGCTCTCGTGCGGCTGGCGATCAACCTGGGCATGGGCATCGGCCCGGCGGTGGGAGGACTGCTGGCGGCGCGGAACTATCAGCTTCTCTTCCTCGTCGATGGGCTGACCTGTTGGGCGGGGGCCGCGATGCTGTGGTGGACAGTGGGCCGTATCGAGCGCCGGCAGCGCAAGGAAGAAAGCGCTGCCGCGCCCGAGCCGATGGCCGCCGTGTGGCGGGACTGGCCCTTCATGACTTTCCTGGCGCTGGTTTTCCTGCTCGGCCTGTCCTTTTTCCAGATCTTTTTTACCTTGCCGCTGTACTACCACGAGGTCTACGGGCTGAGCGAGCGCACCATCGGCCTGGCGATGTCGCTCAACGCCCTGGTGATCGTGCTGGTCGAAATGCCGCTGGTGCGGGCCCTCGAGCGCTGGAACCATCTGCTGGTGTTCGGCGCCGGTGCGTTGCTCGTCGGTCTGGGAATCGGTGTGCTGCCCCTCGGGCGCCACCTCTCACTGGTGATCGCCTCGACCCTGGTCTGGACCCTGGGCGAGATGCTCTCGCTACCCTTCAGCAACGGCCTGGTAGCGGCTCGAGCAGGCAGCGGCACTTCTTCGCGCCACATGGGGATGTACAGCATGACCTTCTCGGTGGCCTTCGTCGTCGCGCCGCCGTTGGGCCTGGCGGCCTACGGAGCCTGGGGAGGTGACACGCTCTGCCTGGCCATCGCGGGTCTCGGGATGGTGGTGCTGGCCGGCACCCTGGCGTTGCGATCCTTCTATGGGGTGCACGGCTAGCCGCCAAAGCGGACGAGTTGCTCCCGGTAGTAAGGATTGTCCGGGTCTTCGGTGATCGCCTCGCGGATCGCGGCCATCGCCTGCTTCCGGTTACCTCGGGCGTAGCAGATCTCGGCCAGGGTGTCGAGGATCACCGCCCGTAACGCGGGATCCGTGGTCAACTCGGCGCCCCTGCGGGCGAGGCGCTCGGCCTGCTCGAGGTTGATGCGATTGACGAAGCACCACCAGGCGAAGTCGTTGAGCTGGGTCGGAGAGTCCTCCCAGCCCACGCCGAGAGCCTGGCGGCGCATGGCCAGCGCCCTGCCCGGATCCTTGTCGATCAGCATCGCCTTGGCAATCGACAGCGTCTGGTATTGCCGGCTGGCGGCCTCGTCCAGATCCGTGGCGGAAATGGTCTCCAGCACCCGCTCGATGATGGGAGTCGCCACCTCGCGATGATTCTCCCGTGTCGCTGCATCGAGGCAGGCCGTGCCGATCGAGAGCCTCTCGGCGATGTCGAGATCGGCTGCATCCAGGGTTTCGCTCGCCAGCGCGACCAACTCCTCGGCGCTGGTCTCGTGGTTGTACAGGCCGAGGGTGCGGGCGCGGAAGATCTCCAGGGCGTAGGCGCCGGCCTTCCGGCCGGAGCACTCTCGGGCCAGGCGAAAGGCGTCTTCCGCCTGCCGGGCTTCCAGGCGCTGGAGGTGGTAGGTGGCGACGATCACGGCGTCGCGTTCGGTGGGTGCCTGCTCGAGGCGTGCGATGCGCAGGCGGATCGGAATCGGGTCGTCGATGGCTTCGCGCAGGTGGGCGACGAAGGTCTCGGGTCGGGAATAGCCGATCCACGTGCGGATCGGTTCGGCCTCGCTGTTGGCCACGACGAAGGAAGGAAAGCCGCGCACGCCGTAGATGGCGGCCAGCTCGCGCCCCGGCTCGACTTCGCCATTGATCTTCAGCACGACCACGTCGTCGAGGGTTCGGGCGAGATGCGGGTCTTGCTCCGCCTCACGGGCGAAGCGTTCACAGGAACTTCAGCCGTGTTTCCAGAAGTCGAGAAGGATCGGAACTCCTCGCTGCGCCGATGCCTGCTGGGCTCCAGCAAGGGTCGAAGGGCCGTCGTTGCCGGTGACGGGACCGCCGCTGTCGGGAGGTGCGGGAGAGCAGGCTGCCAGGGCCAGACCGGCCAGGGCGGCCAGCGAGCGCAGGCGAATCATCGCAGGACTCCAGGTTGATAAAGCCGGGGGGTGAGTCGCGAGACCCACCCCCCGGCGCCGTTACCCACCGCAGGCACTTACCTGGAACACTAACCTTCCGGGACGGGATCGGTAAAGAGCCTGACCGGTAAAAGGGCTGTCAGCGCTCCGGCCCGGGGCGCAGCAGGCCGCGGGCGGGAGAGCCGAGACCCGACGGAGCAAAGCTCACGCCGGGGGGGAGCAGGGGGTCGCTGGCACTGACCGCGCAGAGGTCGACCGCAGGCAGGTCGGCGCCCAGACCGGCGTTGATCGCCGCGATGAACTCGTTGGCCACCAGCGCGTAGCCGGTGCGGGTGGGGTGGACCCCGTCGAGGGAGAACACACCACCGAGGAAGCTGGTGGCCAGGCGCCTGCCGCAGGCCATCGCGCCCGCCGCGTCGGCGCGCTCGAGCAGGGCGCGGATATCCACCAGGGTAGAGCCGTACTGCTCGGCCTTGGCGGCGATAATGGCGTTGAAGAGGTCCGTTCTTTCCCGGATTTGTTGGGCCTCTTCCGTATCGAGCACCATGGTGTCGGGCAGCGGGCCGGGCAGCGTGCCGCCGAGAATCCGGCTCGCCATGTCGAGTCCCGGGAGGGTCAGGTAGTCTTCCGGGCCCACGCCGAGCGCCACCTCGAGCAGCTCGACGGGCACACCCATCGCCCAGGACACCTCGGAGACCGGCGTCAGATAGGCGATCACCGTCGTATCGGGAATGTTGGCCACGACGATCGGCGCGCCGGTAGCCGCCAGCCGGTCGAAGATCTGGCCGTAGGCCGCCTCGAACACTTCCGGATCGGTCATCAGCTCCGGTGAGCCCCCAGTCGCCGCACCGAGAATGTCGTTGTTGCCGATCCAGAGCAGGATCACGCTGGGCTCGAGAGCTTCGGCCCACTCCACCTGGCTGAGGGCAACGCCGTCGAGCAGGCCCGGCAGGCCCAGCACCAGGTCGGTCAGACTGTCGATGGGCAGGTCCGGCCGGGTTTCGAGGGCGTCGAGAGCGTCGTGTCCCGGCACGGCCAGATTCATCGCCTGAGTGAAGGGATCGATACGCCCACTGGACTGGCCGGGGGCCGGGCCGAAGATCGGCGGCGGACCCCAGGTTTCCAGCTCCATGATGTTGGGCACGCCGGGATAGGCGATCAGCGGCAGAGAGAGATCCACTCCGGCCTGGCTGGCGATCAGCGCCGCATAGCCGGTGAGCTGACCCTCCTCCTCGAGGCCGCCGCTGAGGTA
Organism: Acidobacteriota bacterium; assembly: GCA_027001345.1. Lineage (GTDB taxonomy): Bacteria > Acidobacteriota > Polarisedimenticolia > J045 > J045 > JALTMS01. The sequence goes on from JALTMS010000747.1 coordinate 4,235, forward strand.
GCCGGCGGAGAGCGAATCGCCAACCACCACCATGCGGGAGAAGTCCGGGGCGTCTGCGAATACCGGCGCCCCCATGAGCGAAAGTGACAAGAACAGGACGATCCCCATCCGCCGAACCGACATCTCGTTCCTCCTTGGTCGAAACTGTGCGTGTTACCCACGGACCTCGTGACGTGGGAGGGATGTACGGGCAAGCGCGAAAGAGTCAAGCGGCAAAGGATCGCGATGGTGGTAAATTTCCGGCCTGCCGCCACGGAGTGGGAGAAGGGGCCGATCGTGTCGTCTCGCCTGGCAGCCCTGGTCCTCGCCGTCCTGCTGGTCGGGCTTGCCTCTCCTGCCCGGAGTGACGACTTTGCCGAAGGCAATGCCTGGCAGTGGGGCACGTTTGCTTCCGACGGAGCAGCGACCCTCGTCGAGGACGAGGTCGGTCGAGTCGTGGCGGGGCAGGCTTCGATTCGCTTCACCACCGAAAGCGGTTTCGATACTGGCGTGATCTATCCGGCGGCGAGGGATGCCCACTGGGATCTGAGCGCCATGACCCTGCTCGAATTCTGGGAGTACGCAGTCAACGACAACCCCAACGGCTTTCAGGGCCCCCAGCCGGTGGTGGTACTCGAGACTCCCACCGGGAAGATACGCTACGAGCCCCGGGAAATCGAAATGTTCGATCGAGCCTGGCACCTGTATCGTATTCCGCTGGCGGGGGACGAGTTCTGGACGCGGACCGAAATCGGCAACCCGGACATCACCGACGTGCTGAGCCTGGAGATCCACCAGGACACCTGGGATGACGGCTTTACGATCTACTACGACGGCGTGCATTTCGTCCAGATGAACCCCGGAGGTTTGCCGCCTTACGGGCCGCCACCACCGGCGGGTGTGGATCCCGACCAGGTGGAAGTTCGGGCCTTGCTGCTGGTCTACGACCCGGTGATGGAGAACAAGGGCGGTCTGAGGCGCCACCAGGCTTACGGCTGGAACGACCCCTTGCAGCTCGTCGAGCAGATCGTGGCCGACCTGGCGACGTCTTCCCACGACCGAGCGGCCTACCGGGTGGTCGAGACGATGATCGTCGATGACTACCCGGTGATGCTCGACGGCTTCCGCTACGACGACGCCAGCTACGACCAGGCGCTGGCCACGGGCGAATGGCACGACGTGGGCTTCGACTACGCCCGCATGATCGCCGATGCCAACCTGGCGCATCGGATCGAGAGCGGCGAGATCGACGAGATCTGGATCTACGACGCGCCCGGCGGGGGAATGTGGGAGTCGACCATGGCCGGCGACGGCGGCTACTGGTGCAACTCGCCTCCGGTGGAGGGCGTTCCCAGCGAGCGCGTGTTCGTGGTCATGGGTTGGAATACCGAGCGGGGTGTGGCCGAAGCGCTGCACTCCTGGGGGCACCGGGCCGAGTCGATCATGGTGCACTCCTACGGCCCGTGGGAGCCGAACCGGGAGACGACCTGGAACGCCTTCACCCTCCAGGATCGCCAGGTCCCCGGCCAGGGCAGCATCGGCAACGTGCACTTTCCCGTCAACGGTGAGGCGGACTACGACTACAGCAATCCGCGCTACGTCTCGAGCGATGCCGACGACTGGTACGACTACCCGGCCATGACCGGTCGGCGGCGAATGATCAACGACCGGGAATGGTCGCCCGAGCACGTCGATCCTCACCGGGAGTACCTCAACTGGTGGTACGACCACATGCCCCACGCGACGAGCAAGGGGGCCGACCACTTCCTGGCCAACTGGTGGCGCTATCTGCTCGATCCCGAGCAGTTCAAGGGCTGGGACGGCCGGCTCTACTACGCCAGCGGCTTCGGCGACGTGGCGATCACGACGCCTGCCGCAGGGGAGGCGGTTGCGGGGGTCGTCACCGTCAAGGCGCGCATCGCCATGGACGGCGCCACGGGTCGGGCGGACCTCTACGTCGATGGGCAGTACGTGGCCACCGACAAGCTCGCTCCCTGGACCTTCCACTGGGATGCCCGCGGTCTGAGTGGAGAGCACCGCATCGAGGTGCGGGCCTACGAGCTGCAGGCCGGCACCGAATCCAGCTCGCCACCGGTGACCGTCAGCGTCGGTCCGGTCGCTCCGGTGCCGGGGGAAGTCTCGCCACCGGGGTCGCACGATCCCCTGAGCTGGACGGACAACCGGACTCTGGTCTGGGAGCCGGCGGAGGCCAGCGGTGCGGAGCGCTTCAATCTCTATCGGGGTGCGGTGAAGTGGCTCGACGACGGCGTCGGCGGCTCCTGCCGCCTGGCCGGCCTGGAGGCTCCCGGGGCGGTCGATGCCGAGACTCCCTGGCCCGGGGAAGCGTGGTTCTACCTGGTGACCGGAGAGAGTTCCGGCGGGGAGGGGATTCGCGGCCGAGATTCGGCCGGACAGGTGCGGACGTCGTCGCCCTCGTGCTACTGATAGGCAGGCTCGGCAGTGGTCCCCGCGCCGGTCAGGCACTATTCCTCTACGGGAGGGGGCACCTCCTCGCGGGCGGAACCGCGGGCCGGACCCAGGAAGGGTGGAGACAGGATCGATGAGCGAGGAAGCGAAGATCAGGCAGTTTCTTCTCGACAGCTACTTGATGTCCGAGGACGAGAACGTGGCAGACACCGACTCGTTCATCGAAAAAGGAGTGCTCGATTCGACGGGCGTACTCGAACTGGTCGCCTTTCTCGAGGAGGAGTTCTCGGTCAAGGTGCTCGACGATGAGCTGACTCCGGAAAACCTCGATTCGATCCGGCTGGTGGCGGACTTCGTGCGGCGCAAGAGGGCCGAGACGGCTGCCTGAAGGCCGCGGCCGACCGTGGTTTTCGCTCTCCCAGGAACCTAGATTCTCGAGCGAGGGGAACAGGACGTCCGGGAGACCTCAGGATGACCACCACCATCGCCTGTCGGCGTTCAGACACGCGCCACCGTATCGAGCCCGGAGCCAACGGGCGCGTGGAGTTCGACTACCCTTTTCCCGGCGGTGAGCCCTGCACGATGCCCCTGCGCGACATCAGCGCCTCGGGCGTTTCCTTCCTGATCTCCCGCGAACTGCCGGGCCTGGAAGAGGGGCGGAGCCTCGACGGTGTGGCGATCCGCCTGCGGGGCAAGACGATCCATGCCGATCTGCTGGTGATGCACCTGACTCCCGACCCCGGGCCGGGGTCCGTCTGTGGGGCGCTGATCTATCCGCGCCAGGATGAGGATATCCGCCAGCTCCACGCGCTGCTGGCCAGCCTCGAGGCCGATCGGCAGCCTGCCTGAGTTCGCCGCCCGGCAGCCGGCTCCCCTGGCGTTTCGCCTGGAAGCTTCGCGCGCAACCCGGGTCAGTCCAGCACTTCTCGAATCGCTTCCGGAGGCCTGCCGAGCACGGCCCGCCGGCCACGAATCACGATCGGTCGCTCGATCACCTTGGGGTGTCGGGCCATCAACTCGTAGAGCGCCTCGTCTTCGGCCTGGGCGTCGAGGCCGGAGGCGCGGAACGCTTCTTCCTTGCGCCGCAGCCAGTCGATCGGTGGGCGCCCGAGGCGGCGGCCGATCTCCCGCAGCTCGTCGACAGTGGGCGGATCGTCCAGGTAACGCCATGTCTGGTGTTCCACGCCAGCGCCAGCGAGCACTTCGAGCCCCTGCCGGCTCTTCGAGCAGCGCGGGTTGTGCAGGATCACGATCTGATCGTCGGAGTCGGGCAAACGCATCGTGTGGTCTCCTGGGGTGGCCCGCGAGGGCGGGCAACGAAAGGTATCATGCCCGTCCTGGAGGTGCGCCGATGCGTTCCGAATCTCTCTCTGCCGCCCTGGTCGTAGCGCTGACCGTGCTGGCCACGCTGGCCGGCGAGCCCGCCGACAAGCGACCGTTTACCATCGAAGACCTGTACCGGGTCAGCTATCCGAGCCAGATCGATCTCTCACCGGACGGTCGGTCGCTGGTCTATCGCCTCGTGTGGCGTGACCTGCGGGCGGGCAAGAGCCACGCCGACATCTACCGCATCCCCCTCGCCGGAGGCGAGCCGCGACGCCTGACCACCACCGACGAGGTCAGCGAGTCCTTTCCCGTCTGGTCCCCTGACGGCAAGACCATCGCTTTTGTCGCCGATCGCGGAGGCGGGGAGCAGATCTGGCTGCTGCCGGCCGACGGCGGCGAGGCCCGGGTCCTGACCGACCTGTCCACCGGGGTGGCCGATCTGCGCTGGTCTCCCGACGGCCGGTCCCTGGTCTTCACCAGCACGGTGGATCCTCGCTGCGGCGCCGACGATGCCTGTCATCGCCGCAAGGATGCCTTGCGCGAAGCGATTCCCCTCGAGGTGCACATCGCCGACGACCTGCTCTTCCGCCACTGGGACCACTGGTCCGATGGACGGGTGACCCATCTGCTCGCTGTGGATGTGGCGTCGGGGAAGGTGCGCGACCTGACACCAGGCAAGAAAGAGGCCCCCACCTTCTTCGGTGGGCCGGCCTTCGATCTCTCGCCGGACGGCACGATG
>JALTMS010000748.1 GCA_027001345.1 Acidobacteriota bacterium
GCTGCAGCTCAACCACCGACCCCTGGTTGAGCTGCAGCAGGTTGCGGATGCTGATGGAGGTGCGCCCGATCTCCATCGACACCGTGACCGGGATGTCGAGGATGACCTCCAGATTGGCGTCGCCTTCCAGCGGCTGGCCCTCGGGTTCGACCGGGCTCATCCCGGCGACCTCGAAGTCCTCTCCCGCGGCGCCCCCGTCCGCGCCCTCCCCGCCCGTGGCGCCGGCGGCATCACCGGCACTACCGTCATCACCGCCCTCCACCGCGGCCTGCTCTTCCAGGGCCGCCGCCCAGGCGTCGGCCACTTCCTGATCGTTCCGGTTCTCGCTGGATTCTTCGCTCATGTGCTTGCTCCGCCGCCGGGTTCGCCCTGGCTATTCGAAGGAGTTCTGGACCGGACCCTGGATCTTGATCGCCGCCTTGCCCCTGTGCACACCGTAGGTGCCGCGGAAGACGGGAATGTCCTCCACCCGCAGCATCACCTCTTCCGGCATCTCCACCGGAATGATGTCGCCCGCCTTCAGCTCCAGGATCTCGCGCAGGGTCAGCGTGGCGCGCACCAGCTCGCTGCTGGCCCTCACCTCGGCCCCCTTCATCTCCTCCTGCAGGGAATGGGCCCAGCGCTCGTCCACCTCGGAGCGGTCGCTCTGCACGCCGGCGTCGAGCAGCTCGCGGATGGGCTCGACCATGGAATAGGGCATGGTGACGTGGAGGTCACCGCCGCCGCCCTCGAGTTCGACGTGGAAGGTCGACACCACCACGACCTCGGTCGGACTCACGATATTGGCGAACTGGGGATTGACCTCCGAATTGAGGTATTCGAACTCGACCTCCATCACCGGGCTCCAGGCCTTCCTGAGATCGGCGTAGATGTCGCGCAGGATCATCTGCACCACCCGCATCTCCGTCGGCGTGAACTCGCGGCCCTCGATCTTGGCGTGATAGCGGCCGTCGCCACCGAAGAAGTTGTCGACCACGATGAACACCAGCTTGGGATCGACCACGAACAGGGATGTCCCCCGCAGCGGATTGATCCTGGTGAGGTTGAGGCTGGTGGGCACGTAGAGGCTGTGCACGTACTCCCCGAACTTCAGCATCTGCACGCCGCCCACGGAGATCTCGGCGGTACGTCGCAGCATGTTGAACAGGCTGATCCGGAAATGACGGGCGAAGCGCTCGTTGATCATCTCCAGGGTCGGCATCCGGCCGCGGACGATCCGGTCCTGGCTGGTGAAGTCGTAGGTGGCGGCCTCGCCCTCGCCCGGACCGCCCCCCTCGGTCTCGACGTCGCCGCTGTCGACCCCGTGCAGGAGGGCATCGATCTCCTCCTGGGAAAGCAGATCGTTCATGGATCGATCCCGCCTTTGACCCCCACGAGGCTCACTGGCCGACGATGCTCGGCAGATAGAGTGCGTCCACCAGGGGTTCTCCGGTCACCTCGGTGAGGGCGGCACGCACCGTCTTCAGCGCCTCCTGCTGCAACCGCTCCTTGCCTTCCCGGGTCTTGATCTCCTCGAAGCGCTGGCTGCTGAAGAGCAGGGTGAGGTTATGGCGGACCAGCGGCAGATTGGCCTTGACCTTCTCCAGCGCGTCGGGGTCGTAGGACATGAGCGAGACGGTGACCTGGAGGAAGCGCACACCGCTGTCATCGTCCAGATTGACGATGAAGGCCGGGTTGAGGTCGTAATAGTAGGCGGTCTTCTTGGGCTCGGGTGCCGGCTCGGCGGCGGCAGTCTCGGCCCCGCCCGGCGCCTCTGCCTCCTTGCCACCGAGCAGGAACAGGGCCACGCCGACACCGATGCCGACCAGCAGCAGGGCCGCCAGCGCGAGGATCAGGATCTTCTTCATCCCGCCGCCCTTCTTCGGCTCTGCCCCACCCACGTCGAGTTCCAGTTCCGCTTCTGCCTTCGCCATCTTCGGTTCTCCCCGGGATCCGGTCCGTTCACCCAGCAAAAGCAAGTCCCGTGCCACTCGGGCCGGGACTCGTCGGCACGCCAATTCAAGGAGTTGGGGGCGAACCGGCGGCCGCCGTCGGCCGCTTGACGAGACAGTCGCCGGGCACGAGACGGGATTTCGTCACGGTGGAAGCGGGGCGCTATACTGGAAGCGCGGGGCCGGGCCGCGCCCGGCCAGCACCACGACCGCCG